>JBBSRY010000249.1:0-4686 GCA_038242595.1 Mycobacteriales bacterium | reverse complement strand
TCAAGATCGCTGGACCGCATAGGGCCACCATCTCATTTCGGCGGTACCGCCCAATACGCTTCATCACTGCTCCAAGGGGATAGGTTTCCTCGACTATCGACACGCTGAGAGTACTATCTCAACATCTCAACTGCCCTCCTCAACGAAGGGAAATGAGTCGGTTAGGATTCCACCATGGATGACATCTCGGGGCTGATTCCGGAAGGCGCCGGACTCAGCAAGCTTGCCTCGGGAGCGACGTGGGCGGAGGGGCCCGTCTGGTTACCCGACCGGAGGGCGGTGCGGTTTAGCGACATACCGGGGAACCGGGTCCTGGAGTACTTCATCGACTCGGAGACTCTTGAGGTGTACCGGACGGACGCTGAGTTCACGAACGGACGCACGCTCGATCTGGACGGCTCGGTCATCGAGTGCTCCCACGGTCGGCGGGCCATCGAACGTGATGTCAACGGCACGGTGACGACCGTGGTTGACTCGTGGAACGGACATCGGCTCAACTCACCCAACGACGTCGTCGTCAAGTCGGACGGAACAATCTGGTTCACTGATCCGGCGTACGGCATCTCGAGGCCGCAGGAAGGCCACCCCGGAAAAGAAGAATACGCTGACCACTTCGTTTTTCGTTTCAACCCCGACACTCAGACGGTGCAGCCGGTGGTCATGGACGTGGTGATGCCGAACGGGCTCGCGTTCTCGCCCGACGAGACCATCCTTTATGTCGCCGATTCCTCGGTTGACCCTCCACGGCGTGCCGGCGGAGCGCTCACCGGCTGCGGGCATTCGATCCACGCCTATGACATCGTCGACGGGCTACGGGCGAAGAATGGCCGGTCGTTCGTCGAGGTCTCTCCAGGGTTGCCGGACGGCTTCCGCGTCGACCAGTCCGGCAACGTGTGGACCTCAAGCCTCGACTCGGTGCAGGTCTTCTCACCCGCTGGTGAGTTACTGGGTCGGATCCCGGTTCCGGAGAAAGTCTCGAATCTGTGTTTTGGCGAGAACGGCATGCTCTTCATTACGGCTTCGACAAGCCTTTATGCCATCGAAACGACCGCACGCGACGCGGTGGCGGACCGTCGCCAGCACCGCCCGTATGAGGCGCGCCGCTAAGCCTGCCGCACCCCGGCAGCTCCGGCATCTCTTTTTTCTTCCTGAATCAGTGAGATCGGCACCAGCGCCAGCAAGCATATCGCCGACAAGATCAGGTAATGCCAGGTAAATCCAAAATGTTCAACGATCACCCCCGCCAACGGCGCCGCAATGAGGCCAGAAGCACCAAGGCCGACACCGATCATCAGGCCCAAGCCCGACGAGGCGCTTTCGGGAACCGAGTCGATGATCGACGCGTACATGACGGGGTAGGGCGAGTTTCGGAAAGCCCCCAGCCCAGCAGGATTATCCACGCAGATCCGGCGGATTGGATGAATATCATAAGCGCGATCGTGACGGCCATCCCGATCGCTAGATTCGTAGCGACGACTTCCGCCCGGTATGGTCAGAGACAGTTCCCCAGACTATTTGGCCAACCCACCCGGTGATGCCGGATGCTCCTGCTATGACAGCCGCAGAGGCGAGCGCGATCCCGACGTCACGAGTCAACTGCAACGTTAGGAAGGAAATGATCGACGTCTCAGTATAGAGAAACATGAAATTGAGCACGACGGCCATCAGAACGTTACGATTGGCCAATGCCACACGTGCCGACTTGAGCGTGGCAGAGATCCCCATACTCTTTGTCTGATGTGGTTCTTGGTCGAGGTCAACCGATGGCGTCATGCCATGCTCGAGGATCCAACCATTCACTTTTTCTAGGTTGCGGCGTCGAGCCAGGAGTAGTTGAGCGGCAGCGATGGGTAGTGCGATAACGGGAATGAACAGGAACACCTCTCGCCAAGTCGCGGCCGCGAGGACCACGCCGATGAGTACCGGTCCGAGGAACTGTCCGAACGGAAAACCGGTGTGGTGAACGCCAACCGCGAAGCCCCGGTCGTCCTTTTGCCACCATTCCCCCACCATTGCGACATTCTCGGGCTCCATACCGCCGGTACCGATGCCCATCAAAACGCGCAGGATCTGCAGGCGGCCGAGTGACCGGGTGAACGCGGTCAGAACTGCCGAAAGGATCACGACCACGACAGCGGCTATCCAGGCCCAGGCCCGGCCGGCTCCCTTTCCCAAGGCGTCGCCAAAAATACCGAGGATAAGGCCGCCAACCACGGTTCCCGCGTAGCTCAGACCGATCAAGACACCGCCCTGTCCGGGGCTGAGCAAAAATTCCTTCAAAATATCCGGCAGCACGGTCGGCAGGAGCATTCGATCAAAGGCAATCGTGAGTGTCGCCAGGGTGGTGACTACGAGCATGGTCCAGGAGAGCGGATGCCCCTTGGGCAGGTGCTTGAAGATGTCAACTTTCGGTGGCAGAACGCCCTTTGTTCCCCCCATCACAAGAAATCAAACACCTGGCGTCCTGATAGCGGTCATCCGGACCTGCGACTGGTCAGCCGTGCGCGCCGTCCGGCGAGGATCACCATCGCGGCCGTCAGCAGGACCAGGGCCGCGCCTAGCCAGGCAGTGGGATATCCAAACCGTGCTGCCGCCAGGCCGAAGCATAGCGGCCCGAGGCAGGCTCCGGTGCTGGCGCCTACCTGAGTCAGGCCGGTGGCTCGGCCGGGGGCATCTGGGTGCGTACTGGCCACTGCGAAGTTGAACAAACCAGACCAACCCCATCCGATGCCATAGCCGACGAGTGCGGCCAAGATCAGCAGTCGAGGGTCGCCCACGGCGAGCAGTAACGGGCCGATCGCCCCGATTCCGCACATGACAGCGACCAAACGCAGATGCCCGGCGCTGCGCCGGTCGGCGTGCACGCCGGCACCGAGGCGGATGAGCAGGCTGGCGACGCTGGCGGCCGCGACCACCAGGCCGGCGTGCCCGTCACTTTCGCCGATGCTCACCGCGGACGGGACGAAGAACGTCCCCATCGCGTTGGCCGCCGCCGAGCCGCCACCGACTCCCACGGCCAGCAGCAGCAGCGCTGGCCGGGCGAACCTCGGCTCGGATCGGTGCGCCATGTCAGCAGTAATGCTGAGCTGGTCGGTGGCATCAACCAGCGTGGCGGCTGGCTGTGACTGGCGTACCAGGGCCCCGATAGCCGCGGCCGCAACGGCGCCAGCGATGAAGGCCGCCCGCCATCCTGCGATGTACGCCGCTGCGGGGACCGCCAGTCCGGACAGCAGGGTGGCTGCGGGGATCGCTGCCTGCTTGACCCCAAAGGCGAGCCCCTGCCGATGGCCGACGACCGTGCGGGTGAGGTAGCGGTTTGCCGCGGGCTGGATCGCACCGTTAGCCGCACCGGCCACGGCGAGCGCGCCGACGAGCCAGCCCCAGTGGTGGACGCCGAGGCCGATCCACAGCAGCGCGGCGGCGGCGGGAACCGTACCCAGTCGCATCATGGTCGCGCCGCCAATGCGATCGGAGAGGCGGCCGAGCCCGGCACTGCACAATGCCGAGGAGCCAAAGAACGCGGCGACCGCGACGGCCAGGCCGCGGGTGCCCAGCGTCAGTTCACGACCAATCTGGACCGACAGCGCGCCGGTGAGGAAGACCGGTAGCTGGGCGACGGTAGTGGTGGCTATCGCCGCGACCATTGGAGGGAGAGCGAACCGCGGGCGGCCAGGCCCACGACGGACCGGTGAGCTAGGCACGCGGCTTCATGGGTTTCGCCACGCTCCAACGTTTCCGGGGCCGGCTCGTTTGGTTTTGGCCGGCCGGGCAGGCGTTCAATAATCTCGATGTGAAAGCATATTCGCCTCTGTGAATGCGGTGTCAAGTCTGTATATCAGGGCACTCGGCCCAGCCAGCCGCTGAATGGAGTGAGCCGGTCAACTTGCAATGCTTGCACTTGCGCTCGTACGACTGTCTTGTTACGGCATGTGTAGCAATGCTGCTACACATGCCGTAGATCTAGACGATGCTCTGGAACTGATGAGGGCAGCGGAAACAGGCCGGGCTGAGCACCGACAGCACACACACTGACGTACCGAGCCCCCTGCTCCTTGGCCAGAAATGTCTGAATCGGGCCGTACGGTTGGCTCAGCTCCGTCAGATGACCCGATCTCTCACCAGGAGGCATCATGTCCTTGCGTTGGTACAGCGTCGTTGTCGACTGTCACGACATCGCATCCCAGGCCCGGTGGTGGGCAGAAGTCCTGGACTGGCAGGTGTTCTATGAGTCCGACAGCGAGGTGGTCGTCATCCCCGGCTGGGCTCTGGATGCCGCTGCCAGCACTCCATGGGAGAAGGTGGGCCCGGGTCTGGTCTTCGTCCCGGTGGAGGAGAGCAAGTCGGTGAAGAACCGGCTGCATATCGATCTCGCACCGCATATAAGCGACGACCGGGAGGCTGAGATCCAGCGGCTCGTCAATCTCGGTGCGAGCCCGGTCGAGGTGGGTCAATCCGCAACGGACGCCACGTGGACGGTACTGGCCGACCCGGAGGGAAACGAGTTCTGCGTGCTCTCCTCGCGGGAACAGTGAGAAAGCCGCAGAGCGGACTTCCCGCCTGGTGCTACATTTGCTACACGCCTAGAAGACTCGGGAGTTGAGACGGAATGACTGAGCGACTCGCACACCGGGAACTTCGCAACCGCAGCGCGGACGTGCTCCGTAATGTCGCGGCCGGCGCCACATA
>JBBSRY010000248.1:0-4690 GCA_038242595.1 Mycobacteriales bacterium | reverse complement strand
GTGGGAATCATCGGGCTTGATATCTTCAGTGCCGAGCGGCACGAACGACTCTCCGGTCAATTGGGCGGCTGAGAAGGACCTGCGGACGCCAACCTGCAATGCTGACTCCCGTTCTGGTTCTTCGAGAACTAAACTCTCCGTCGAACGTAAAGGTCACGGAGCAATGGTGGTGAACGGAGCCGGGTCTGGCTGCGGGAAGGAGAAATCGATGACAAACTCGCCGGAGCCGATGACTGCGGCGTCCTTGCCCGACGGGCATCAGCGGACATTCCAACAGCTCTCGACCGGCTCTCAGAAGTACTCATCATCAGTCAGACCCTGCAGCCGCGGGCGCAGTTGGTCATCCCAGTGCCAGGTCAGCTGCAGGAGAAACTCCTCATTCCAGCTCATGCCGACTTGGCCTTCTTGGCGGGTGTCTTTTTGGTAGCCGGTTTTTTGGCGGGCGCCTTCTTGGCGGCCGGTTTTGCGGCGGCCTCCTCGTTGCCGGTCTTCTCGTTGCCGGTCTTTTTGGCCACGCTGCGTTGCAAGGCAGCCAACAGGTCCAGGACTTCGGCGTCCTCGTCGTCGGATTCGGCCGCATCGTTGATAAAGGCCTCGCCGCCCTCGAGTTTTGCATCGATCAACTGTTGTAATTCTTCCCGGTAGTTATCGACGTGATCGTCAGGGTGGAAATCGTCGGCAAAGCTGTCCACCAGAGTGCGGGCCATTTTGCTCTCCGCCGGTGAGATGGTGATGTCTTTGTCCAACGACTCGAAATTGGACACCCGCACCTCATCGGGCCAGAGCAGCGTCTGCACCACCAGCACACCGTCCCGCACCCGCAGGGCAGCAAGCCGGGTCTTCTGTCGCAAGGCAAAATTTACAATCGCGATTCGGTCGGTGTCCTGCAGAGTCTCCAGCAGCAACAAATACGACTTGGGCGATTTGCCCGCCGGCTCGAGTAGATAGCTCTTGTCGAAAAGAATCGGATCGATCTGCTCCGACGGGACGAAGCTCAGGACCTGAATTTCCTTGTCGGTACTGGTGGGCAAAGATTTCAGGTCCTCGTTGGTCACGATGACCACCCGACCGTCCTCGGCCTCATATGCCTTCTGGATATCGGCGAACTCCACTTTCTCGCCGTCCAACTCGCAAATCCGGCTGTATCTGATTCGGCCGCCGTCCTCGGCGTGTACCTGGTGGAAGCGAATATCGTGATCCTCGGTGGCCGAATACAGTTTGACGGGCACGTTGACCAAACCGAAGGCAAGGGATCCAGTCCAAATAGGGCGCATGGAAATCATAATGACGCCTGGCCGTCGGCTTTGCCACCCTTGAGGCGTTTGAATCGGTCCACCATGAAGTGGATGGTGTTGGCACCCAAAGCTGGTTCAATACCTCAGAGACGAATGGTCGGCTCGTCTGATCGGGAGGGAGCACGGCATGGCACATTTTCGTTGTGATTTTTTCTCCGACGTTCTCGGTTTGAGTTCGTCCATGTCGGTGATTCTGCCGCAGCACACCTCCACCCAGGTTGGTATGCAGGACAACGCCGCTGATGGTGCGCCTCCGGTCCTTTACCTGCTGCACGGTTTCAGCGACGACGACACAGCATGGGTGCGCCGCACCTCTATCCAGCGGTACGTTTCCTCCCTCGGACTGGCCGTGGTGATGCCGCAGGTGCATCGGAGCTTCTACGCTGACGAGGTCTATGGAAACAAGTACTGGACATTCCTGTCCGAGGAATTGCCCGCCCTGGTCAGTGGTTTCTTCAACGTCTCGACCCGACGCGAGGACACCTTTGTCGCCGGGAACTCGATGGGCGGGTACGGCGCCTTCAAATGGGCGCTGCGGCAACCAGACCGGTTTGCCGCTGCGGCGAGTATTTCCGGATCGTTGGGCATGGCCACCAGGGAACGGATAGGCAATCCCAAAAGAGAGCTCTTCGATCGGATCTTCGGGGAAAGTCCGATCGAAGGCACTGACAACGACCTGATCCACTTGCTGGACACCTTCGATCACACCGCCCATCAGATGCCGCAGTTGAATATGAGCTGCGGGACCGGGGACAACTTGATTCAAGAGAATGAAAAGTTCCTGGCCTCCGCCCGCGAGAAGGGCGTCAACCTGAGAGCAAGTTTCGGCCCGGGGGAACATGGTTGGGACTACTGGGACCTGCAGATCAAGGATGTCCTTGACTGGCTGCCCCTGTCGGGGCGACCCGTTACAAAATAGGTTGCCGGTTCGCTTTCTTCTAGGCTGGTCGAGTGATCATTGCTACCCACAACGGAACCTTCCACGCCGATGATGTGCTCGGAGTCGCGCTTTTGACATTGCTGCACCCGGACGCGGAGGTGGTGCGCACGCGCGATGAGGCGGTCCTGGCCACAGCCGACGTCGTGCTCGATGTCGGGGGAGTTTTCGATGTCGAGACCCGGCGGTTCGATCACCATCAGCTCAGCAGCGGAGCCCGGGCGAATGGGATTCTGTACTCGGCATTCGGCTTGCTCTGGCGGGAGTACGGCGTCGCATTCTGTGATGGCGATGCCGCTGCGGCGCGCCGGATCGACAGTCGATTGGTCGAACCCGTCGATGCCGTCGATAACGGCCAGGACCTTTACACCCTCAGCGACTTTGCTGTCAGTCCGTTCGATATCTCCTCGCTACTCGGACTTTTCAACCCACTCGCCAGTGACAAATCCGAATCCTTCGAATCCCAGTTCCTGAAAGCGGTAGGGCTTGCCCAGCAGGTGCTGACCCGGCTGAAAGCAAAATATCTTGCTGATGCAGCAGCCGAGCGGCAGTTCCTTGACCTGTACCGCACCAGTCCGGATCCGCGCTACCTCATCCTGGATCAGTTTGTCCCGCACGGTCGAGTTGCCTCCCACCAGCCCGAACTGCTGTACACCGTTTTTCCCAATACCAACGGTGGCTGGGCCATCCAAACCGTACGTCCACACGGTTCGAAGTTCGGTTCTCGCAAGGCCCTCCCGGAATCGTGGCGAGGTCTGAGCGGTGCTGAACTCGGAGTCACCACCGGTGTGCCTGATGCGGTGTTCTGCCACAAAGCAGGTTTCATTGCCGCTGCGAAATCCCGGGCTGGGGCGGAGAAGCTTCTTCAACTGGCTGTGGCTGCCTGATCACAGCCCACTCTGATGCATTTACCCGCTCGACGAACGTAGCCATCACCGAAGCCTCCAGGGGCCCCGACCAGAGCCGGCCCTGGGCGTAGCGGCAGTCGAGGGCATCAAGCTGAAGTCGCTGGGTCTCGGTTTGGACTCCCTCGGCGATCACCATCAAGCCAAGCGACCTGGCCAGCACCATGATGGCCTCGACGATTTTGGAGTCACTATGTTCGGTTCCCATATCAGCGATGAACTGCTTGTCGATTTTAAGGGCATCCACCGGCAGGTCCTTGAGCTGCGATAACGAGGAGTATCCGGTACCGAAGTCGTCAATGGCCACGTGCACACCGGACTGTCGAAGTGCCGCCAGTGAACCAGTGGCTATCGGTACATCGTTGACAAAGACGCTTTCGGCGACCTCCAAACCCAGCGAATCTGGCGATAGCCCCGCTTCTTGGAGAATGCTGCGGACCAACTCAGGAAAACTGTCCTCACGCAGCTGCCGAATCGTGACATTGGCCCACACCCCAATCGATGCCCAGGTGGGAGACTGCATCCGCCAGGCGACCAACTGCTGACATGCCTGCCGCAGGACGAACTCGCCCAAATCGGAAATCAGCCCACTATCTTCGGCCACCGGAATGAAACTCAGCGGCGGCACGTCGCCACGCTGCGGAGACGTCCAGCGCAGGAGCGCCTCGACGGCCACCACTCGCCCAGTTTTGAGATCAACAGTCGGCCGATAGGCACAAAATAGCTCTGAATTGCCCAGCGCCAAGCTCAACTCAGCTTCCAAACTCAAGCGCGCCAGGGCCTTTTCGCGAAGATCGGGGGTGAAGACCGCAACCGAGTTGCGGCCGGCCCTCTTGGCGGCGTACATCGCAAGGTCAGCATCCCCGATCGGGTCGAGCGAGTATTCCACGTCCTGTCCGCGATAAATCGAGACGCCGATACTGGCCGACAACGACAGCGTGCGCCCGCCGATATTCATCGGAGTTTTCAGCGCTGTTACCACTTTCCGGGCCAGCGCCTCGGCATCAGTGGGGTCGGTCAGGTTGGGGCACAGGATCAGAAACTCATCCCCGCCGAATCGGGCAACGGTGTCGGCGGCGCCTGCGCAGTCCAACAGTCTGCTGGCGACAGTCTTGAGGAACTCGTCGCCGATGAGGTGGCCCAACGTGTCGTTCACGAATTTGAACTGGTCCAGGTCAATGAAGAGCACACCGATGTTGGATTCCTGCGCTATCGCCTGGGTGGTCGCGGTCTGCAAGCGGCGTAGTGCCTCGACCCGATTGGTCAAGCCGGTCAACGGATCTCGGGTAGCGGCGATCCTGAGGTCGCTGATATCCCGAGCCCGAGTGATGGCGACCTCGGCAAGATTCATCCACCGATCCAATTGCTGCAGGTCGGTCACTGTCGGCCGTCGGACCTGGTGGTAATAGAGTGCGAAGGTGCCCAGAACCGCATCGCCGGCAGCCACGATGGGGACCGCCCAGCAGGCCCGCAACCCATGCTCGGTGGCTATATCGCGATACTTGACCCACCGGTAGTCGGTCTGGATATCGCTGACGATTACCGTGTGACCC
>JBBSRY010000247.1:0-4694 GCA_038242595.1 Mycobacteriales bacterium | reverse complement strand
GCGGCGTGATGGACCGAATGGACTCGTTGCTCCCCTCGGCGGTGGTGACCTGGATGCTGCTCACCCTGCTGGTCCCGGTCACACTCTGACCTGCCCATGGCTCGAAAGAATCGCCGGACCCCGGAGGAACCCAGACCACTGGCGTCGGCCGCATCTTCCCGGGTGGACAGCACCGCCCGCGGTGACTTCGTGGTCCGCACCATCCCGGCGGCCCGCGCCTTGAAGTCCTACCGGTGCCCGTACTGCCAGCAGGAGATACGAGCGGCAACGGCCCATATCGTGAGTTGGCCCCGAGGCAGCGACACCGGTCTGGATTCTTCGGGAGAGCGACGGCATTGGCACACCGCCTGTTGGAGTCGGCAAGTCCGTTGATGCCCCGGCCGGGCATGCTGACAGTATTGACGCCGTGACTACACAGATCCGAGCCAATACCGTTCTGCCGGCCCGTCGGGAAGCGCTTACCCTGCACACCGATGACGGAGTGAATCTGGTGGCCGAGCTCGCGCTGCCGTGTGAGTCCGAGCCGGTTGCCACGCTGATCTGCCTGCATCCGCTCCCCACCCACGGCGGCATGATGGATTCCCATCTTTACCGTAAGGCCGCCTTCAGATTGCCCGCGCTGGCCGGCATCGCCGTCCTTCGGTTCAACACCCGTGGAACAGTTAGCGCCGCTGGGCGCAGCGATGGCGCCTTCGACGAGGGCAATTCGGAACAATACGACGTCAAGGCTGCGGTGGATTTTGCGGTGGCGCGTGGGTTGCCACGTCGATGGTTGCTCGGCTGGTCCTTCGGCACCGAATTGGCATTGCGCTACGGCTCGCCGTTGGAGGTGGAAGGAGCAATTCTGTTGTCACCACCGCTGCACCGCGCCACCGACGCCGATCTGGACGCCTGGACCGAATCCGGAAAACCGCTGGTGGCGCTGGTTCCCGAGCTCGACGACTACCTGCGGCCGCCGGAAGCACGCAAACGCTTTGCGCGCGCGCCGCGGTGCGAGGTGGTCGAGTTTGCCGGCACCAAACATCTCTGGGTCGGAAAATCAGAGGCAGCGCTGGATGCCATCGTGGCCAGGGTGTGGCCGTCGGCGGCGCCCCTTTCGCAAACGTGGGATGGCGATTACGAGACCAGAGCCGTCACGATCGTCAGCAACTGATCAATATTTGAGGGGGAGCTATGGGTGTGACACTGGTGTTGCTGCACGCATTTCCATTGGATCATCGACTATTTGAGGAATTGGGCCGGTTGCCGGCTGACGTGCTGACGCCGGATCTGCCGGGGTTCGGCGGCCGAGAGTTGGGCCGGTCCGATCCTGATCTGGACCTTTTTGCCGACTCCGTGATCGCCGACCTGGATGCAGCGGGAATCGAGCGGGCAGTAATCGGTGGCGTCTCGATGGGCGGATATGTGGCGCTGAATATTCTCGCCAGATACCCCTCTCGGGTGCGTGGGCTGGTGTTGGCCGATACCAGGGCCAGTGCTGATCCGGTGGCCGCAAGGGAGAATAGAGCGAAAATGGCCGCCGCTGCCGATGCCGGTGACGCACCAAGTCCGATGGATCTGATTCACCCGCTGGTCAGCGATTTCACCAGGGCCGAGAATGTTGCCGCGCTCACGCGGTTGGCGCAGATAGCGGCAGACCAACCGGCGTCGACCATTGCTTGGGCACAGCGGGCGATGGCGGCTCGACCGGCCCGCCTGACCGAACTGGCTGCGTCGCAAATTCCGGTGCTGGTGCTGGTCGGTGAGTGCGACGCTGTCACCGGACCGGAGTTCGCCCAGCAGATGGCCGACGCGGCCGCTGAGTCCCGGTTGGTGGTTCTACCGGATGTGGGTCACCTGACACCTTTGGAGGACCCGGCGGGATTCACCACCGAACTGGCCCAGTGGCTGGAAGACAATTTTGAGGGAGTGTCATGACATTGCCGTCCTATCCCGGTGCGGACTATCAGGATCCGAGCGTGGCCGGGAATGCGGTGGCGATTCGCGGTCTGCAGAAGAAATTCGGCGAAAAGGTTGCCGTTGACGGCATCGACCTGGACGTGCCGGCCGGATCATTCTTCGGACTTGTCGGGCCGAACGGAGCCGGTAAAACGACCACACTGTCAATGGTCACCGGGCTGCTGCGTCCGGACGCCGGGCGGGCGTACCTGGACGGTGTCGATGTCTGGCGCGATCCGTTGGAGGCCAAGAGACGGATGGGCGTACTCCCGGACGGCCTCAAGCTTTTCGAGCGGCTGTCCGGACATGAGCTGTTGATCTATCTCGGTCGGTTCCGATCGCTGCCCGCCGAAGTGGTGAAGCAGCGGGCCGAGGAATTGTTGGACGTGCTGGACCTGACCGAGGCCGGCAACAAACTGGTCGCGGACTATTCCACCGGTATGCGAAAAAAAATCACGTTGGCCGCGGCGTTGCTGCACTCGCCGCGGGTGTTGCTTCTTGATGAGCCATTGGAAGCCGTCGACCCGGTGTCTGCTCGCGTGATCCGCACCGTGCTTCGTCGCTACACCGAGGGCGGTGGCACCGTTGTCTTCTCCAGTCACGTGATGGCCCTGGTCGAAGACCTGTGCTCGCATGTGGCGATCATGGTGGCCGGCCGGATCGCGGCGGTCGGCCCGGTTGCCCAGGTCCGGGGTGCCGCGGCCAGCCTGGATGATGCGTTTATCAACCTGATCGGTGTCCAGGACCGCGGGCAGGGGGGATTGGAATGGTTAAAGTCTTCTTCGGACTGAAATGGCAGCTGCTCACCAGTCGGTTCCGCAGTATGACCGGGGCCAAGAAGGCGTGGTCGATAGCCGGCCTGGTGGTGCTATTGCTGGTGACGGGATTCATCGCTTTTGGTATCGCGATGAGTCGTAGCGCGCCGGAAGTCGCCCACACGGTGGCCGTATTATTGCTCACGACCCAATTGGTGGCCTGGGCGTTGACCCCGTTGATCGCTTTCGGAGTAGATGAAACCGTTGACCCACAACGGTTTTCGCTACTCCCTCTCCGGCGGCGAACTTTGATTTCCGGATTGACCGTGGCCGCGTTCATCGGCTGGCTGCCGGCGGCAAATATCGTGATCCTGATCGGTGTGGCCATCGCGCTGTCCGTGCCGCTGTGGGTGCTGCCGATCGCCTTGGTGTGCATGGCCGCCCAACTGGTGCTGTGCATCGCATTGTCCCGCGCCACCGCGACCTCGCTGGCGGCGCTGATGTCCAGCCGACGAGGACGAGATCTGGGGATGCTGGCCGGGTTCGCCGTGTTCGTGCTATATCTGGGAGCCACCACAGCATTGAACGTGCTCAGTACCAATGCCGGTTTCGGCAACCAACTGGTGGATTTGGCCCATCTTCTCGGTTGGCTGCCACCGGGTGCGTTGGCTCGGATCCCGGGTCTGCTTGCTGCCGGTGACTATGCCGGCGCCGGAGTGTGTGTGCTGATCGCGGTGGCCGCGATTGCCCTGGCCGGGTGGTGGTGGGCCGCAGCATTGAAGAAGAACCTGGAGACGGCGCCGTCGACCACGCAGTCGTCAGCGCCCGCGGGTGATCACAGCTTTGGCGGCGCCAAGGCCGGCACCCGCGGCGTGGTACTGGCCCGCGATGTCGTGCTGACCTGGCGGGATCCGATGCGTCGCCTTCCGTGGCTGATCGCACTCGTCTTTATCCTCGCCATGCCCTATCTGTACGTGCAGGGCGATGGCACCCTCTTTGCGGTGGCATTCGGAAGCGTCCTGATCGGAACTCAAAGCGGCAACCAATTGGCCGTGGACGGATCTGGGCTGTGGCTGCATCTGGTCGCTATCGGTGCGCGGGAGAAGGCCAAAGCAGAAATACAAGGACATTGTCTGACCACCCTGATGCCCGGTCTGGTGATCAGCGCCCTGGGAGTGGTTGTTGCGGCCTTCGTCAAGGGTGACCAGGACTGGATCCCCGCCGGTCTGGGTCTGGCCTGGGCAGCGACATTCATGGGGGTGGCGCTCTCGGCCCTGATGTCGGCCAAATTACCGGTGGCCATACCGCAGTCGCGCACTGCCGTGTTCGCCTCGGCGGTGCCGGCCCACAAGAGTCGTTCGCTCGGGATGACAGTCACCATTTTGTTCGGCAGCGTTGGTCTGAGCCTGCCGACCGGTGTCCTGGTTTACCTAGCCGTCACCCAAGATCTGGTGTGGGGCTGGGCAGCGTTCGTTTTTGGTCCGGTCAGCGGATTCATCGCACTCACGGTCATGATCAACATCGCCGCGACCACCTACTTCGACAACGGCCCGGAAATCCTGGGTCAGGTGATGCTGGGCGACCGGGTCTAACTCTTGGTGGCCGCTTCGTGTTCGTCCACTTCGGCGGCTTCCTCGTCCAGGTCGGCCTCGTCCAGAGTGGGGGCACCGTCGACCGAATCAGCATTGGCCTCCTCGGTGGTCGGGTAGACCTGCGGACCCGGATCTGTCTGGAAGCCCTCGGTGACCGGGCGGCCGGTCTCTTCGTCCAGTGGTTGCAACATTTCCGGCGCGGCAGCCGTCACCCGGCGGATCTCGTCCAGGTGCGGAACGATAATGGCCAGCTGATGTTGAACCTGACCGCGAATATCGACCAGGGTGCGGACTGCCTTGTCGGCCTCCTGGACCCGGCGGTGTGATTCGGTTGTTGCAGCAGCGACAATGGAATCGGCGTGTTTGATGGCCGCGGTCACCCGATGGCCGGCCTCGGCGTCTGCGCGGG
>JBBSRY010000246.1:0-4710 GCA_038242595.1 Mycobacteriales bacterium | reverse complement strand
GCAATTTCACCTCTTTAGTGGGACCGCGGCTCGATCCCCAGTTGGGCACAGGCCGTCTCGGTGACTGCGGCACTACCCCGCCGTCATCGGCTATCCGACTTCGGGGAATTCCAGCAATTCGGTCACCAGCGCAGCGATCGGAGAGCGCTCCGACCTGGTCAGGGTGATATGGGCAAAAAGCGGATGACCCTTCAGAGCTTCAACGACAGCGGCGATCCCGTCGTGTCGACCGACCCGAAGATTGTCGCGTTGCGCAACATCATGGGTCAGCACCACCCGGGAATTGGCGCCCATGCGGGAAAGCACGGTGAGCAACACATTGCGCTCCAATGACTGCGCCTCGTCCACGATCACAAACGAATCGTGCAGCGATCGCCCACGAATGTGGGTCAGCGGTAGCACTTCGAGCATGCCGCGGGCAATCACCTCTTCGACCACTGCCGGCGAAACCACCGCACTGAGAGTGTCGAAGACGGCCTGCGCCCACGGACCCATCTTCTCGCCTTCGCTACCCGGCAGGTATCCGAGCTCCTGGCCACCCACGGCATACAGCGGTCGAAAAACAACCACCTTTCGGTGCGCTCGCCGCTCCATCACCAGTTCCAGACCGGCGCACAACGCCATGGCCGACTTTCCGGTGCCGGCCCGGCCGCCGAGGGAGACGATGCCCACTTCGTCATCCATCAGCAGATCGAGCGCCAGCCGCTGCTCGGCACTACGTCCACGAATGCCGAAAGCCTCCTTCTCCCCGCGGACCAGTCGGACCTGCTTGCCGGGGGTGACGCGCCCCAGCGCCGAACCGGTCGGCGAAATCAGCTTCAACCCGGTGTGGCACGGCAGATCTCGGGCGGCGTCCAGATCCACCAGAGAGTTGGCGAACAAGGCATCCACCACATCGCTGGTCACTTCCAGCTCGGCCATTCCGGTCCAGCCGGACGGCACCACGTCCTGCGCCCGATACTCATCGGCTGCCAGACCCACGGCCGATGCCTTCACCCGCAACGGCATGTCCTTGGTGACCAGGGTGACCAGTCGTCCCTCGGCCGCCAGATTCAAGGCACAGGCCAGAATCCGCGAATCGTTGCTGTCGGTGCGAAATCCCAGTGGCAGCACCGACGGATCCGTGTGGTTGAGCTCGACGTGCAGAGTTCCACCGGCATCGCCAACCGGAATAGGAGCGTCCAACCTGCCGTGTTCAATCCGTAGATCATCCAGCAGTCGCAACGCTTCTCGGGCAAAATAGCCCAACTCTGAATGGTGCCGTTTGGCTTCCAGCTCGCTGATCACCACCAGCGGCAGCACCACCTCGTGCTCGGCGAAGCGGGTCAGAGCTCCGGGATCACTGAGCAGGACGGAGGTATCCACCACATAGGTCCGGCGAGGTACCAACACTTCTGCAGTCGCTTCCGAGGCGGTCAAATCGCCATCAGAAGCTGAACTCTGGACGGATCGGTGTACGGCCACGGGAGTACCCCCGCGGATGCGGCATCCAGCACCCGGCTACCTCGAAGTTGCCGGCAGGTCCCCTCACGTACGGTGCTGACCAACAATCAGCCGCGTCCGTGGGAACCGGATGCCGGCCCCCTCGCTCACGAGCGCTGACCACTCACTCATCACGATCGGAACCTCCCGCCCGGATCACTTCCCCGCGACCCGTGAATCGGACATTACCCACCTTCAACCGCCGGCGTGCCTCAGACACGCAAAGAGCTTGTGAACATTACGATTCCGGCTCGATGGGCCGCGTTGAGCCGGCGGTTATCCGGCCGTGACGGCCGTCGGTCCAGCGGCGGAGTCCACGGCCGGAACCGGGCCGGCCGAGGGGGCGTTCGCGATCAGCAACGGCAGCGTAACCAAGACCTGCAACCCGCCGGTGACAGCGTGACTGGCCGCGACACTGCCACCATGCGCCTTGACGATGGCCGCAACGATGGACAGCCCCAGACCGGCGCCGCCATTCTCCCGGCTGCGTGATGAATCCTCGCGGTAGAAGCGGTCAAACAGTTTCGGCAACGATTCCGTATCGACCCCGGGGCCGTTATCGCTGATGCTGACCGTGACAGACCTGACGGATGGAAGAATTGCCACCGTGGCCGCGGTGCCCAGCGGGGTGTGAGTGCGAATATTGGACAACAGGTTGGCAAACACCTGATGCAGTGTCAGCCGGTCCCCGCTGACGATCAAATGTGACTCCCCGCCGGCCAGCCGCCACACCCTGGTCGGGTCGATGGCCGCCGCATCATCCACCACACCGGTCAACAGCTCGGTCAGATCCACAGCTGCGTATTGGATTTCGCTCGATGCGTCGGCCCGCATCAGGGTCAGCAGGTCCTCCACCAGGGCCGCCATCCGACGCGATTCGAAGCCCATCCGCTGCATGGCGCGATCAACCGCAATTTTCTCCGGCAGTGCGCCGGCAGCGTAGAGGTCGGTGTACCCGCGTACCGCCGCAACCGGTGTTCGTAACTCGTGCGAAGCATCGGAAACAAATTGCCGCAACCGGTTCTCCGCCGCCTGCCGTTCGTCGAGCAACAGACTGATGCCATCGAGCATGCCGTTGAAGGCGTTACCGAGCCGCTCCACCTCGATACCGGAGTCAGTCGCGTCCACCCGGATCTGCAAATCTCCGGTGGCAATCTGATCGGCAGCCTCCGCCATCTCCTCCAGCGATTTGAGCTCCCGTCTGATCAACAGCGAGGCAGCCGCGCCCAGCAACACCAACAGACCGGCCGAGATGACCAGCTCGGCGAACACCAGCTGGTCGATGGCCTTCTCGATATCGGCCAGCGGCGACCAGATCACCAACAGAGCCGGCTCACCATCCTGGGCAACCCGAAGAAATTGAGCGCGATACTCGCGGCCGTCCGCACCCGCAAGGGTGTGCACACCGGTCAGGCCGGTATCGCTGATGACGGGTCCGGTGTCCTGGTTCTCCGATGCGGTGCCACCGAAAAAGGTTTTACCGCTGGACAACACCATGGTGAAACCGATTTCGCCCCGAAATGCACTGTTGGCAAACTCTTCCTGCAAGTTCGGCAACGTGCTTCCCGGAACTCTGGCCACCACCGTCGCCAAGCTGGCGTCGCGACTGCTGATCAGGGCGGCACGGACCACAATTGGCAACGCAACATCAGCCACCACCAGCGCCAATGCGGCAACGGCAATGACCAACCCGATCAGCTTGGCCCGCAGCGACCATCGCCGTCGAGGCGTGGTCAGGCCATCACCGGAGTCGCTCCAGTCGCTGTCGATCCCGACCACCGGAATCGGCTGGGTTGTCGGTCCGGACTGGGTCGACACCTCGTCCCGGTTGAAATCAGGTTCCCGAACTGCAGGATCCGGTTTTTTCATCTGGCGCTACTTGCGCTGCCCACGCAGGACATAGCCGAACCCACGATGGGTGAACAGCAACGGTTGATCGGCGCTGGCATCGATCTTGCGCCGCAGATAGGAGATGTAAGTGGCAACCACCGAATCATCGCCGTAAAAGTCGGTGCCCCAGACCGCGTCCAGCAGCTGCTGGCGGGACAGCACAACATTCGCGTTGATCATCATGTGCCGAAGAAGTTTGTACTCGGTGGGTGCCAGATCGATCACGACACCGGCGCGGCGAACCTGATAGGTCTCCTCGTCCAATTCCAGGTCTGCGACTTTCAGCAGTTGGTCGGCATCATCGGCCGGGCGAATACGCCGCAGTACCGCCGACACCCTGGCAGCCAATTCCTCCAGCCCGAATGGTTTGGTGACATAGTCGTCGCCGCCGGCGGTGAGCCCGGCAATTTTGTCCGCCGGAGTATCGCGGGCGGACAGGAAGAGCACACCGGCATCGACTCCGGCCGCACGAATTTTGCGCATCACCTCGAGCCCGTCGAAATCAGGCAGCATCACATCGAGAATGAGCAGGTCCGGGTTGCCCTCGATGGCGGCCTTGACCGCCTCCCGGCCGCTGGCCGCAGTTTGGACCTGGTAGCCGAGAAATCTCATCGACGTAGCGACGATGTCCTGCAGGGATGGCTCGTCATCGACCACCAGCAGTCGTGCCTTTTGCGCCATCATGTGTCTTACCCCTTTGATATTGGGAACATCCGGAGAGCCGCGAGCGCAGTCAGTGATTCCGCTGCCGGCCGGGTGTCGTGAGATTTCAAGTTCTTGTCCGCCACCGCATACAACATCAGATCACCACCCGAGCCGCATGCGCCGGGAATGGGAATCATCTGTGCGCGTGTTCCTCGGCGCTCTCATACTGCCTTTATCTCGGCCGCAATCACATCCGGGGTCAGTGGCTCGTCGAGCAGACGTTGGAATCGGTTCAGTGCCGATTGGCCGGTCGGGCGGGCGTCGAGCCATGGCCGCAGCAACCGTTCGCCCTCGACATACGTGCTGGTGTAGGCCCGCCACAGCGGGTCGCCGACGAATCTGAGCATCTGATGAGCCCGTCCCTGGTCTACCAACGCCCATTTCTGCAAGTAGACCAGCACCTCATCGGGGCTCGCGCCCAGGTCATGAACCATGATGGCGGCATTCTGCCGCACCGAATTCAGCGGCCGGAACACCACTTCCAACTCCTCGGCAAGTTCCGGATCGAAACGGGGACCGATTCCCTCCAGGATGTCAGCCGCCCACTGCCCCCAACCCGGGCCGATGGCCGCCGACAGCGCCAGGTCACCCAGACCCTCGGCCATCAGACACTGCGGGGTGTTGACCAGAAAG
>JBBSRY010000245.1:0-4718 GCA_038242595.1 Mycobacteriales bacterium | reverse complement strand
CGTTGTCCCCGATTTGTCCCCAGTTATCCCCATATCTATCCACACTGTGTGCACTACCCCTGTGAGGTACACCACAGCTCGCCTTATGGGTGCGTCCATAGTGCGAATGCATAGCGAAATAGCAGTTCGGGTTAGCCCCGAGCTGCGTGAATGGGTGATGTGGATAGTGACCGCTCTCCTGCCGGCGGGCGGCCGCAGTGAAGTTCGATCTACTGCGCGCGGGAGCGTTCCTTGATGCGAGCGGTCAATTCTTGGACATGGTCGTAGGTTTGACGACGCTCTGCCATCTCATTTTTGATCTTTTTGGCGGCGTGCATGACCGTCGTGTGGTCTCGATTTCCGAAGACCTGACCAATCTTGGGGAGGGTCAGATCGGTCAACTCACGGCACAGGTACATCGCGATTTGGCGGGCGCCGGCGACGGATTTGGTCTTCAACGGACCGCAGAGTTCGTCCAGTGACACCGAGAAGTACTCGGCCGTGACCGCCATGATCGTCGCGGCATCGATGTCGTTGGAGCCCTGGTTCCCAATTAGATCTCGGAGCACTACCTGGGCCAGGGCAAGATCGACAGCCTGTTTGTTCAGCGATGCGAAGGCGGTGACGCGAATCAACGCACCTTCCAACTCGCGGATATTGCGTTCGATCCGGCTTGCGATGAACTCCAGCACATCATCAGGTGCACTCATCCGATCATTTGCCGCCTTCTTACGAAGGATGGCAATACGGGTTTCAAGCTCGGGCGGTTGGATGTCGGTGGTTAAACCCCACTCGAAGCGGGTCCGCATCCGGTCTTCAAGGGTCTCCAGCCGCTTCGGTGGTCGATCCGAGGAGATGACGATCTGCTTGTTGGCGTTATAGAGGGTGTTGAAGGTGTGGAAGAACTCCTCCTGCGTACCCTCCTTGCCCTCGAGGAACTGGATATCGTCGACCAGCAGCACATCAACATCGCGATAACGACGCTGGAAAGCCACTTTTCGATCGTCTCGCAATGAGTTGATGAAATCGTTGGTGAACTCTTCGCTCGATACGTACCGCACCCGCATGCCTCGGAACAGTCGCTGCGCATAGTGCCCGATGCCGTGCAGCAGATGGGTTTTGCCCAAACCTGACTCTCCCCAGATGAAGAGCGGGTTGTAGGCGGCGGCCGGTGCTTCCGACACCGCGACAGCGGCGGCGTGGGCGACTCGATTCGAGGCGCCGATGACGAAGGTCTCGAAGGTGTATTTGCCGTTCAGTCTGGTTTGCGCGGGATTCTGCGGCTGGGCATTGCTGCGACCGGCGTAGGTGGGCCAGATCTCGGTGACGGTGGCCAGCACATCGGCCTCGTCGTCCACCTCTTCTTCGTCAGAGCTGTTGACGGGTGGCCGGCCGGCCACACTGCTAGCGGCGCCGCCGTTGAGGGATTCGTTCAGTGTTGCCGTCCCTGCGCCGGATGTATCCGGTCGGCTGTTCTCGACGTGATCTTCGAAGGGACCAGGAGAACGATCTTCCTCGGTGACCGTTACGGCCAGCGTTACCGGGAACTGCAGGTGGCTGGACAGCGCTGAGGTGATCGGATCCCGCAACGTGCGTTCGATGGTGTCCTTGACGAAATCGTTGGGCACCGCCAGAAGACAAGTTGTTTGAAGCAGTCCAATGGGACGGACCAACGAAAGCCAGGCACCCTGCTGCGGAGTCAGGCTGGGGAGCAAATCGGATACGACGTCGCTCCAGATCGCGGAGAGATCCGCGGTCTGACCTGTCACACTGATTCCCCCTTGATCCGAGTCGGACGATCTGTCCACACTAGTTATCCACACCGGTGGACAACTAAGTTGAGAGGTCGGACCGACAGTGGAACCTAACAACACACACACCATCTTCACAAGGGGCAGCAATCCTCGTTTGGCCGATGCGAGGACACCGTTCGGCGTGTCTGCGGTAACTTTCCGCGATCATCAGCTAGGTCGTGGGCCCGGTCGATTGCCGGGAAGTTGACCGCGCGCGGTCGAGTCCGTAGCCTCATTTAGTGCCCGGTTTCGATCGAGTCGTTGCGTGCTGCCTGTTGATAGATGCAAGCGGTGCCAGTCATTACATTCTTATGTGAAGCTATTTTTGGAGAAATTACCGTGAGCAAGCGCACCTTCCAGCCGAACAACCGACGTCGGGCCAAGAAACATGGATTCCGGTTGCGCATGCGTACGCGCGCTGGCCGTGTCATCCTGGCCGCTCGTCGTGGCAAGGGTCGCAAGGCTCTGTCCGCCTAAGTATCTCCGGTCCAGCATTTTCCACGGCCCGCCGGCTGCGGTCGGTAATTCGGTTTGTAGGAGGCATCGCGACGTGTTGCCGACGGCCGCACGCTTAACCACAGCGGCTCAGTTCAGCGTCGTCATGCGATCTGGCATTCGTGTCGGAACCCGGTATTTGTCGATTCATCTGCGCGAATCTGGCGCAACCGAACCGGCACGTGCCGGTTTCGTCGTTTCCACCAAGGTGGGCAACGCGGTCATTCGGCACCAGGTCACGCGTCGTTTGCGACATCAGATCAGACCGCTCCTGGCGGAGCTCCCGGCGGGAGCGCAAGTCGTGGTCCGGGCGTTCCCGCTAGCGGCCGGGGCCGATAGTGTTGCCCTGGGTGGTGATCTGCGGTCGGGGATCTCCCGAGCGACGACCAAACTGTATGGCTCCGGGCTACCTCGGGTCGATACGACCGGGAGGCCATCGTGAACGGGCGTCTCGCGCGTGTGCTGATCGCTCCGATTCGCTTCTATCAGCGTTTTATCTCCCCCGCGCTCCCACCCAGCTGCAGGTTCACCCCATCGTGTTCGGCCTACGCGGTGGAGGCTATTACCGAATATGGGGCGGGGCGAGGTATGTGGATGGCAGTCAAGCGGATCGGTAAGTGTCATCCTTGGCATGCGGGCGGATACGACCCCGTCCCACTCCGGCCGCAAAAGTCTCCACCCGGTACTGATGGCGACATCGCTACCGGGAGAAAAACTGTA
Organism: Mycobacteriales bacterium; assembly: GCA_038242595.1. Lineage (GTDB taxonomy): Bacteria > Actinomycetota > Actinomycetes > Mycobacteriales > Nakamurellaceae > Nakamurella. Next base: position 1,731 of record JBBSRY010000245.1, on the reverse strand, counting down.
CCTTCACACGTTGTCCACAGGGCTGATTCGACAGGATCTCAGGATTGTGGCGCCCCCGACGGCAGTGTGATCACGAACAGCTCCACCAACAGTCTTGGCCAGGTTGCCTCGACGCAGTCATTCGGGAGAGGCACCACGTGAGTTTCAATTTCTGGTCCTTGGACTACATCTACTATCCGGTCTCCGGAATTCTGTGGATGTGGCACAAGATCTTTGGTTCCTTCATGGGTTCGGACAACGGCTGGGCCTGGGTGCTCTCCGTGGTCTTCCTGGTGTTCACCCTGAGGGCCATTCTGTTCAAACCCTTCATGAAGCAGATGAATTCATCCCTGCGCATGCAGGAGCTACAACCCCAGATGAAGAAAATCCGGGAGAAGTACAAGGACGACCGGCAACGGATGTCCGAAGAGATTATGAAATTGAACAAGGAAGCCGGCGTCAACCCGCTCGGCGGTTGTCTTCCCGCGTTGATCCAGGCGCCGGTATTCATTGGTTTGTTCCATGTTCTGCGTTCGTTCAAGCCCGGCTGGGGCCAGGTCTACTTCTTTGGCAAGTCAGATGTGCAGTCCTTTGTCGACGCCAAACTATTCAATGGTGCGCCGCTGTCCTCGTTCATGACGATGCCAGATCCAGAACTGTTGGCTCTGGACGCCACTCGAAGCACCATCATTGCGGTCGCAATTCCGTTGACCATTCTGGCTGGTATCGCCACTCATCTGACCTCTCGTCGCAGTGTTGCCCGGCAGAGCGAAGCCGCTGCCGGTGCGCCGCAGACAGCCATCATGAACAAGCTGATGCTGTACGTCTTCCCGTTGTTTGTTGTCCTCGGTGGTCCGTTCTTCCCGATCGCCATCCTCATCTACTGGCTCTCGAACAACTCTTGGACCTTCGGTCAACTCTGGGTTGCACACCGTCTTCAGGACAAGGAAAAGCAGGCCATTGCCGTAGTTGTCGAGGAGGAGAAGCAGGCTGCGACCTTCTCCAAGCCGAAGCCAGGTGCCAGACCCATCGATCCGAAGAAACCGTTGGTGCAGCCGTCGAAGATTGCTGACACCGAACCCAAGGTGTCGATGGACAAGAACGCTGGTTCAGCGCCCGCATCGGAAACTTCGACCGTCACGTCTGCAGATGCGAGTCCGGCGGGTGCCATTCCGGCGGGTGCCGTTCCGTCAGGTGCCGTTCCGTCAGGTGCGAGTTCGGCGGGGGCGAGCCCAGCAGGCACCGCTCCGGTTCGCAAACCGGCCGCAAACCGTCCCTCCCCCGGCGCCCGCCCGCATAGTTCCGGCGGTAAAAAGAAGCCTCGCAAGCGCTGAGTCGCTTGAAATCACCCCATGAAGAAGGTTTGACATGACTGAAAACAACGTTGCCGTGGACTCTGCGGAGCTCCTTGAAGATCTCGATTCGAGCGATAACACCAGCAGTATTGTGACGCCGGAGGCCGAACAAGCCACTGAAACCAGCGATAAGCCGGCCCGTAGCCGCAAGGTGGCGACCGGTGAATTGCTGGTCGAAGAGGGCGATGCGGCCGGGGATTACCTGGAACGGTTACTCGATATTTTGGATTACGACGGCGATATCGACCTCGACGTAGAGGGCGAGCGGGCCGTGGTGTCAATTCTCGGCGGCGGCGATCTGGACAAGTTGGTCGGCGAGCGTGGGGTGGTACTGGATGCCCTGCAGGAGCTCACTCGGTTGGCCGCAGCGCAGGACACCGGTGTTCGTTCGCGCCTG
>JBBSRY010000244.1:0-4720 GCA_038242595.1 Mycobacteriales bacterium | reverse complement strand
CGTTGCTCTCGCCCTCCACCTTCTTCGTGCTGGTCATCTCGCTGATCAACGGGTTCCAGGTATTTGATCAGGTCTATGTCATGACTGGCGGCGGACCAGCGCAATCCAGTCAGGTGGTGGTTGGCCAGATCTATGACCTGACATTTCGCTACGGCCGAGCTGGGGAGGCATCCGCGTTGTCATGGTTGCTGTTTGCCGTCATCCTAATTGTGACCGCACTGCAGATCCGCGGCCAGAAGCGGTGGGTCCACTATGCCTGATCTCCCACTGCATCGATCCCCACTGCATCGATCCCCAATGAAAAGTGCTCTGCTCACCAACAAAGATGCTCCGATCCCAGACCCCACATGGCGACGCATCCTGGCCGGCAAGCCATTGCTGTACCTCGCGGTCATCCTCGGCGCCGGGATCATGCTGTTTCCGTTCCTCTGGACAGTCATTACCTCGATCACCCCAGATGGAAGTCTTGCCACCGGACCATCTTTGATCGTTGAAGACCCGACCCTGGACGGTTATCGGACGCTCTTCGGTTCGCTTCCGGTCTGGCGTATCATCTTCAATTCCCTGTGGATCGCGGTGGTAGCAACGCTGGCCCAGATTGTCACCGGCGCGATGGCCGCATACGGCTTTGCCCGACTGGAGTTCAAGGGCAAGAACCTGATCTTTGCGTTGTACCTGGCAACCTTGATGGTCCCGTTACAGGTACTGGTGGTACCGCTGTTCATTCAGATGACGGAGATGAAGCTGCAGGACACATATTTCGCATTGCTGGCGCCATCGCTGGCTTCCGCGTTCGGTATTTTTCTGTTGAAACAGGCAGTCGAAGGTTTACCACGCGAGTTGGACGAAGCGGCCACCATCGACGGTGCGGGGCATCTGAGAATCTTCCTTCGGATCATCCTGCCGCTGGTGAGACCGGCGCTGGCCACGTTGGCAGTGTTTGCCTTCATGGGGAGTTGGAACAGCTTTCTTTGGCCTCTGGTGGTCATCAGATCACCGGAACTCATGACCCTCCCGCTCGGGTTATCCACCCTGCAGGGGCAGTACACCACCGAATGGAGCGTGGTGATGGCCGGTTCGGTCGTCTCTATCGTGCCCATCGCCCTGATCTACCTGGTGGCCCAGCGCCACATCATCGCCGGGTTCGCACACACCGGCATCAAGTAACTCGCGTACCTCCATCAGGCGGGCACCGCTGCCCCCACAATGAAAGGAAACTCATGTCCCGAAAGCTTTTCCGACGAGTGATAGCCCTGGCCGGGATCAGTGCGATAGCATTGGTCGGCTGCTCACAGGGTTCGGCAACCTCGGATTCCAGCGTCGCCCCGGCTGCCCCTGCCGCCAGTTCCGCAGCAGACGCACCGGGGTCCGCGGCCAATGCCCCCAGTACCGATTCGGAGATGACGGCCAGTTCCGCGAACGCAGAACCGGCCGGTCCCGCCACCACCATCACCTACATGAACTTCAGTGCCAACGACGGTCACGAGGAAGATCTGGCCGCGATCGTGACGGCCTTTCAGGACGAAAACCCCGGAATCACCGTGCAGACCGAGACCTTGCCCTACGCCGACTACTTCACTAAACTGCAGACGGCTGTGGCTGGTGGCACCGTCTCCGATACCTTCGAGTTGAACTTCGAGAATTTTGTCACTTATCAGGTCAACGGTGCGTTGGCCGAGCTGGGCGACATTGACACCTCGCTTTACCAGCCAAACCTGTTGGAGTCACTCACAGTTGACGGGAAGCAGTATGGTGTCCCGACCTCGTTCTCCGATGTGGTGTTGTTCTACAACGAGGATCTGTTCAAGGCCGCCGGGGCGGATGTTCCGACCGCCGACTGGACCTGGGCCGATGAACAAGCTGCCGCCGAAAAGCTCACCGATGCTGCTGCCGGTGTTTGGGGTGACTACCAGCCGGTCTCCTTCCACGAGTTCTACAAGGCCCTCGCGCAGGCCGGCGGTGCCTTCTTCAATGACGACAAATCTGCGACCACCTTCAATTCCCCGGAAGGCATCAAGGCCGCCGAGTGGCTGATTGGCAAGTCCGGTGTCTCGATGCCGACCGCCGCCGATGGCGCCGGCACACCAGACTTCGATTCCAAGCTTTTCGCCGATGGCAAACTGGCGATGTGGCACACCGGGATCTGGATGTTCGGCGCCATGGCAGATGTTCCCTTCGGCTGGGACATCGTCGTCGAACCGGGCGACACTCGAAAGGCTTCAGCGGTTTTCGCCAACAACGCCGTGGTCTCGGCCAGCAGTGCAAATCAAGAGGCCGCGCAGAAGTGGATCGACTTCTTGGCCGGTTCGGACTTCACTGCCCAGCTGCGGCTGGAGAAGAGTTGGGAGCTGCCGCCGGTAGCCGACGACTCGCTGTTGGCCGACTACGTCAAGCAGACCCCGCCGGCCAATCGCCAGGCGGTGCTGGACTCTCTTGACGGAGCCGTCATGCCTCCTGTCATCGAGAGCCAGCAGGAGATGCAGGATATTGTCACAGAGGAATTGGGTTCGGCGGCCGACGGCACCAAGTCCGTCGAGGATGCCCTGGCCGACGCCCAAGAACGAGTCGACGCCCTCCTCGGATGAGAGCCACCGGCCTCGCGAACAACACCGCACTGGTTGACCTTGCCCACCGCAGCCACCAGATAATCGTGACCCATCAGCACGCGGGCGGCGCCTATCCGGCGTCACCGACATTCTCGGCCTATGCCGGCTACGCCTGGTTTCGCGATGGGGCCTTTACAGCGGAGGGCATCTCACGATATGGAGATGTGCAGTCGGCAAACAGGTTTCATGATTGGGCTCGGGATGTGCTGGTGGATCGACGTGGCCGCGTTGCGGATCTGTTGGATCAGGTTGAGGCGGGTGAGCGGCCGTCCCACGAGCAAATGCTGCCCACCCGCTTCACCCTCGATGGTCTCGATGGGTCCGACCCGTGGTGGGATTTTCAGACCGACGGCTACGGTACCTGGCTTTGGGCCGTCGCCGCCCATGCTGATCGCCACGGCCAGGACCTGTATCGCTGGCTGCCTGGTATCGAAGTCGCGGTGGACTACCTGACGGCGTTTTGGGATCTGCCGTGTTACGACTGGTGGGAGGAGCACGTTGAGCAGCAACATATCTCCACCCTCGGCGCTATCTACGGCGGCCTCACCGCGGCGGCGCCGTACCTGGATACAATCCGGGCCGCTGCAACCGGTCAGGTGGCCGGTAGCATCAGGGCAAAAATCCTGAGCGAAGGAGTTCAAAACTCTCACCTGACCAAATGGATCGGAGTCACCACCGTCGATGGTTCACTTCCCTCCTGCATCGTTCCGTTCGGCGTCGTTGCACCCGGAAGTCCCCTGGCAGCATCAACTCTCGACAAGATTCAACAGGACCTGGAACGAGACGGGGGAGTGCACCGCTTCCGGGCCGACGTCTTTTACGGCGGCGGTCAATGGCTTCTGCTGGCAGCCTTGCTGGGCTGGAACCACGCAGCAGCGGGCGACTCCGAAAAAGCACTGCATCACCTGCACTGGATCGCAGCGCAGCAAACCCTCGAAGGCGCACTGCCAGAACAAGTCCCCACCCATCTGCTCGCTCCTGGTCATCGCCAGGAGTGGCTCGACAAGTGGGGGACCGTGGCCACACCACTGCTCTGGAGTCACGGTATGTACCTGATCCTGGCCAACGAACTCGGCCTCATCTAGTAGAAATTTGCGCATGTCTGAAACCCTGAAGCGTCCTACCGTCCAATCGTTGGTCCAACACCGCCCGGCGGGAATCGGCCATCCCTATGCCACCTCGCTGGACCAGCGAGTACCGGTGCTGCCACTGGTAGGACAGACCGTCGCCATCGGTGTCATTGCTGACCCCTGTGTGACGCGGATCGATTTGAGACTGGATATGGGTCCCGAGGGCGCGCTTGGGGTCCCGATGTCGGAAGTGAATGCGAGCGCGCAGGACGCTGCTGCACTGGCCGGCGGGGATGGCCATTTGGCTGCTGCCCAGGCCGAATCGCTCGGCGGCGAGGGTGGCTGGGCCGTTGAGGTTGAGGCGAATCATCCAGCCAGATATCGGTTTGAGGCCGAGGACCGCAGCGGTGCCACGCATCTCACTGAATGGTTCGCACTGGACCCGGCCAGCTGGACCGCCGAGGATGTTGGCACTCTGACCGGAGCCGGGGACAAGCTCATCCCCGGTTCCGTGCAATGGTTGCGGGGCAATGGAGGCATCTACAAGGTTCGATTTGCCCTCGGGTTGGACGAGAACGAACACGTGGTTGGCTTCGGTGAGCGCTTCGACTCGGTAGATCAACGCGGAAGACGTTTAGACGCCGTGGTTTTCGAGCAGTACAAATCGCAAGGTGAACATGGACGCACCTACTTGCCGATGCCCTTTGCCCATGTGGTCGGCGGCGACGGCTGGGGCTTTCATCTGCGGACATCCCGTCGAAGCTGGTATGACGTGGCCGCCACCAGCCCCGACATTCTGATGATCGAAGTTGCTCTCGGCGGGACTGCCGAGGAATCGCTGGACATCGGCCTCTACCACGGTGATCCCACCGCAGTCCTCGGGCGATTCCTCGATGAGGTGGGACGCGCTGAAGTATTGCCGGACTGGGTGTTTCGCCTCTGGGCATCGGGTAACGAATGGAACTCCCAGGAGCTGGTGATGGCGCGGATGGACAGTCACCGTGAGCTCGGGATACCAGTCGGTGCGGTGGTGATCGAGGCCTG
>JBBSRY010000243.1:0-4763 GCA_038242595.1 Mycobacteriales bacterium | reverse complement strand
CTGTCGGCTGCCGTGCTTACCTAACCGGCTGCCGCGCTTACCTAACCGGCTGCCGCGCTTACCTAACCGGCTGCCGCGCGCACCTCTCGGACCAGCAGCGCCACCTGCAGACAGAGTCTGGACTCGGCATCGGCAAGGTCGATGCCGAGAAGGTTCTCGATGGTGGACAGCCTCGCGTACAGGGTCGGTCGACTGATACCGATCTGTTGGCACATCACACTTTTATTGCCGCCGAGTTCCAGGAAGGTGCGAAGCAGAGATTCCAGATCGCCCTCGTGGCCCAGATCATGGGTCACCAGTGCGGACAACTCCGATTCGGCAAAAGCCAATACTCGTGGATCATCTCGCAATGCGGCCAACAGCCCGCGCAATCTGATATCGGCCCTGGTATAGAAATCTGCGCGCCGGTTGGGTGGCAAACTCAGCGACACCCTGGCGATATGGGCGGCGGCGCGCAAGCTGTCCCCGCTGGCCGTGATCGAGGACGCGAGATCGCCAACCCCGATGCGCCACAACTGATCTCGGTACATCAACTCCGGACCGATCGAGTTCAGCAACTTCTTCAGCCGGTCGATCAACGCCGGCAGCAGGTCATTAGTTTTGGCCCTCGACGGCACCGCCAGCAGGACAGCGATCAGGTCGTCATCAGTGGGAGCGGCGATCACGGTCAGACCGGCCGAACGCGCCGCCTGCGAAATATGGCCCGCAAGTTCGGTGAGTCGACGCTGGAAATTCAACCGACCGGAGCGAGGGGGACTCCCGGCCGGGCGAGTGGCCAGACAGAGCGGGAGATACGACGATCCCTTCGGCAGCACCAGAGCTTCGGCTCGCACGGCAATCTCCGCCGCCCCTCGGCCGGCCAGCAGATCGGTCAGGACCCCACCGTGGGCCTGCTGCTCGGATCGATGAGAATTCTCATCGACCAGGGCATTCAACGTGATTGCTTGCGCCGCCCGCTGTATCAGCATTTGTAATTCCACCAGGCTGATATGCCCGGTTGGAAGTGACACCAGCCTCCCCCAGCGCTGGGCTTCGGTGCCCACCTCCGCACTCACCCACTCCGCGCTGGGACGAAGGTGTTGGCGGGATCGTTGTTCCCAGTTGGTCAGTGTTTCAGTCAGGGCCATCCCGTGGGTGCGGTACCCGATCACCCGATGACCCAGATCTTCCAGGACTATCGAGCAGCCTCCGAGATCACTTGCTGTATCAAGGATTTCCTGTGTGCTCGCGCCCTCCAGACTCAACCGATGGAAGAACTCGTGGACGGTGTGGGAAAATTTCAACGACTCGTGCTGATCGTTCAAGATACGCGAGTGCACCTGCTGGGTGATTTCAACAAAGCGCACCGGGTGGGCCAGCACGATAATCGGCAGTCCGGCCCGATTGCCGAGTTCGGCCAGCGTTGCCGGCACTTTATCGAAGTTCCGCCCCAACTCCAGGGTCAGGCCGCCGGCCCCGACCGCCGCGAGTCGGTCCACAAAATCCGCCAGCGCCCGGTCGTTCCCCGGACTCAGGAAGTTGCCGGTGGTCAGCACCATTTCGCCACCGGACAGCACTGCTGCGACATCGTGCAGTTCGGTGACATGGACCCAACTGATCTCCCGATTGGTCTGATCAGTGGCGCTGATCAACCTGGGTTTGGCGGCCCGGAGGACCTCCAGGGCCAGGAAGTCGGAGATGGTGTACGCCATAACCAACACGATACTTGACAGATTGTCAGTTCCGACGCACTCTTCTTTACACCTTGTCACTTAACATTCCGCACCCCGACCGTCATGATCCGAACATGACTGACACCCCCGCGGCCACCACCGTCATCCATTGGTCAGGCGGCGCCCTCTTCAGCGGAACCAGCACCCGAACAGCCCCCGTTTTCGATCCGGCGACCGGGAAGTCCGCCACGAGTGTTGCACTGGCCTCCCATAAAGACGTCGACGTCGTGGTCAATGCGGCCGCTCAGGCGTTCCTGCAGTGGCGCGACACCTCGCTGGCCAAGCGTACCCAGGTGTTATTCGCCTTCCGCGAACTGCTTAATGCCCGAAAATCTGAGTTGGCGCAGCTCATCACCGCCGAACACGGCAAGGTGCTTTCTGATGCCCTCGGTGAGATCAGCCGGGGCCAGGAAGTGGTCGAATTCGCTTGTGGCATCTCCACTTTGCAGAGGGGTTTCCTGTCCACCAATGCCTCCACCGATATCGACGTGGCGTCGCTGCGACAACCGCTCGGACCGGTGGCCATTATCAGCCCCTTCAACTTTCCGGCGATGGTGCCGATGTGGTTCTTCCCGATCGCGATCGCGGCGGGCAACACCGTAGTCCTCAAACCCAGCGAGAAGGATCCATCGGCGGCCATCTGGCTGGCCCGGCTGTGGTCCGAGGCCGGTCTGCCGGACGGAGTCTTCAACGTGGTCAACGGCGACAAGGTCGCCGTCGATGCACTACTGGAACATCCGCATATCAAAGCTGTTTCATTTGTCGGGTCCACCCCGATCGCCCGCTACGTGTACGAGAACGCCACCAAGCAGGGCAAACGAGTGCAGGCACTGGGTGGCGCCAAGAATCACATGGTGGTGCTACCCGATGCCGACCTGGACCTGGCCGCCGATTCGGCCGTCAACGCCGGCTTCGGATCGGCCGGCGAACGGTGCATGTCGATCAGTGTGTTGGTGGCGGTGGAACCGATCGCCGATGAACTGGTGGCCAAGATCGTCGATCGAATGGCCGGTTTGCGCACCGGCGACGGGCGACGCGGTTGCGATATGGGGCCGCTCGTCACCGGGGCGCACCGGGACAAGGTTGCCGCGCTCGTCCAAGCCGGGGTCGACGACGGCGCCACTCTGGTAGTGGACGGCCGGACCGTGGTGCCGGACGGAGACGCTGACGGTTTCTGGCTCGGGCCAACACTTTTCGACAATGTCAGCCAGAGCAACAGCATTTATACCGAGGAGATTTTCGGTCCGGTGCTCTCTGTGGTCAGAGTGCAGACCTATCAAGAGGCGCTGAACCTGGTCAATAGCAATCGTTATGGCAACGGCACTGCCATCTTCACCAACAACGGCGGCGCCGCTCGTAAATTCCAGCAGGAGGTCGAAGTCGGCATGGTCGGGATCAATGTGCCGGTACCGGTCCCGGTCGCCTATTTCAGCTTCGGCGGCTGGAAGGATTCGCTGTTCGGCGACACCCATGCCCACGGCGCCGAAGGCGTGCACTTCTACACCAGGGGCAAAGTGGTCACCACCCGCTGGTTGGACCCATCGCACGGCGGTATCGAACTAGGCTTTCCGCAAAACGTCTGACTCCCCGGTACCGCGATCTCACGAACCGTCGGCACCACCATCGCAACTCAACAGAATCAGGACAAAATGACCACCGAAGCACTATCGCAAACCCGTTCCCACGCCTGGGAACTGGATCGGGAGTACGTTTTCCACTCCTGGTCCGCGCAGGCCACCTTGAATCCGATGGAAGTCCTCGCCGCCGAGGGCTGCTACATCTGGGACGGCAACGGAAACAAGCTGCTCGACTTCTCCTCTATGTTGGTCAACACCAATATTGGCCATCAGCACCCGGCCGTGGTGAAGGCCATTGCCGAGCAGGCCAACACGCTGGCCACAGTGGCGCCGCAATATGTGAATGCCGCCCGGAGTCGCGCTGCGGAACTGATTGTCCAGAAGGCACCGGGTGACCACTTCCGAAAGGTGTTCTTCACCAACGGTGGTGCTGATGCCAATGAGCACGCCGTACGGATGGCCCGGTTACACACCGGAAAGCACAAGGTCTTGAGCCGGTACCGCAGCTATCACGGTGGTACCGAGCTGGCCGTCAACCTGACCGGGGACCCGCGCCGCTGGCCGAATGACCACGGCTCGGCCGGCGTGGTGCACTTCTTCGGGCCCTTTGCCTACCGCTCACATTTTCACGCCACCGATGAGGTGCAGGAGAGCCAGCGCGCGCTGGAACACCTGGAGCAGGTCATAGCCATGGAAGGCGCCAACACCATCGCAGCGATCATGCTGGAGAGCATCCCGGGCACCGCGGGCATCATGACCCCTCCTCCCGGTTACACCGCTGGTGTCCGAGAACTGTGCGACAAGTACAACATCGTGTTCATCGCCGACGAGGTGATGAGCGGCTTCGGACGCACCGGTAAGTGGTTCGCGATCGAACACGATGGCGTGCAACCGGATCTGGTGACCTTCGCCAAGGGTGTCAACTCCGGGTATGTGCCGTTGGGCGGCGTGATCATCTCCGACCAAATTGCCGCCACCTTCGACAATCGCGCCTACCCCGGCGGTCTGACCTACTCCGGTCACCCGCTGGCCTGCGCCGCTGCGGTCGCCACCATCGAGACCATGGAAAGCGAACACATCGTCGAAAACGCTGCTCGCATCGGCAGTGAAGTTCTGGCCACCGGATTGGCCGAGTTGGCCGCCAAACATCGCAGCATCGGGGAGGTACGCGGCTCCGGTGTCTTCTGGGCGCTGGATCTGGTCCGCAATCAGCAAACCCGGGAACCGTTGGCACCGTATGGCTCCTCCAGCCCGGCGATGGACGCGGTGATTGCGACCTGCAAATCCAATGGACTGCTGCCGTTCGCCAATTTCAACCGAATCCATGTGGTGCCGCCGTGCATCATCACCCCGGACCAAACTCGTGCGGGTCTGGCCATTCTGGACCTGGCACTGGATGTGGCCGACGAACACACCGTTTGATGCGGTCAACACAAACGCGAGTCGATCGAAACTTCGATCGACTCGCGTTTGT
>JBBSRY010000242.1:0-4769 GCA_038242595.1 Mycobacteriales bacterium | reverse complement strand
TGGTCGTTGCCCGCATCACGTCGGCCAAGCCCGCATCCTAGACTGAGGCGAAGCCAACCCTTGCGTGAGAAAGGTCAGGGCTCACATTGCAACAAAACGGCCATATCGCAACAGAGCAAACTGTTGCAATATGGCCGTCGTGTTGCAATGCAAAAGGCTACGACTCCGCTGGCCCGGAACGGTCCAGGTCAGCCGGTGATGGCTTCGTTGGCCTCAGCCTGACCGGTGGCCAAAGCCTCGGCGACCGGAAGACGACCGAGGAAGGCTTCCTGCAGTTGTGCATCCAAAGCGGTGTAGCCGGCACCGAAGTTCGCACCAACCGGGCCGGGTGTGGTGTCGCCTTCGGCCTGAGTGACAAATGCGGAGACGTCTACGCCCTTGTCTTCCCAGTACTTCAGGAATCCGGCCTGCGCTGAATCGACGGCCGGGAACGCCACCCCGGTCTCCCCCAGCGCCGCTTGCCCTTCCGCGGTACCCAGCCACTTGAGCGCCTCGACAGTCTCGGCCAAGTGAGCCGAATCTGCATTACCGACCGCAGCGACACCGGTCACCACCGAAACAGCACCACTCGGTCCGGCCGGCAGCGGCGCTATCGCCCAGTTGAAGTCAACGGCGTCGGCGATGTTCTTCAGGTTGTACGGGCCGGACTGGAACAGCGCCATCTTGCCCTGGGTGAACTGATCGCGGGAGAAATCGCCGTTGGTGTTGGTGTCGGCCGCTGACGGAGCCACGTGACTCTTGTTGATCAGATCGACCAAGTACGCAATGGCCGCAACGCCTTCCGGAGTATCAAGGGAGAATTCGTCGCCGTCCTGCAACGCCGCTCCGTTGGAGGCCAGGTAGTTCAGCAGAATCGCCTGCAGATCCAGACCGGCGTTGTAGCCATACTGCGCAATGGTTGTCGGATCGAAAGCGGGATCAGCAGCATTCTTACCGGCGCCATCGAGTGTCAGTTTCTGCGCGGCCGGGAGCAATGTGTCGGCCGCACCGGTCGGATCCCAGGTCAGAGCCGATGGATCAACGCCGGCGGCGTCGGTGAGATCTTTGTTGTAGAACAGCGCGATGGAATCCCAGATCTGCGGAACACCCCAGAGTTTGTCGTCGCGCTTGTACTGCTCGGTGACGGCCTCGTTCCAATCACCGCCGCCATCCCCGACCTCGGCGCCGATATCGATCAGGTTGCCATTGTCGGCGTACAGACCGTAACTCGACGAGTTGATCCAAAAAATATCCGCTGCGGTATTTGAGGCGATGTCCAAGGGCAGTTTCTCCCAATAGTCTCCCCAGGGCACCTGCTCGACGTTGACCTTGATATTGGGATGGGACTTGGTGAACTCGGCGAAGGACGCCTCATAGGCCGGTGCGGCCTGATCGTCCCAGAGTCGGAAGGTCAGGGTGACCTGCTCGCCGGAGCTGCTCGATTCGGCAGATTCGGGGGTTGCTCCGGAGCTGTCCGGAGTTGACCCGGCCGACTCCGCCTCGCTACCGACAGCTGAGCTCGCGGTGGAGCCGGCGCCGGCGGCTGTGGTGGCGGCGGTGGTCTCGTCACTGGAACTTGCGGGCGAGCAACCGGCGACGGCCAACGCGGTGACGGCGGCAGCGGCTATCAGCCGCAGGGTGTGCCTGGTTTTCATGTAATTCCTTTCGGCGGTGGAAAACGGGGGTCTCGGGGCTGCTCGACCCATAACAATCAGCGCGAACCGGTGATTCCGATGGATCGTACTATTTGGCGTTGAAAAACGATGAACAGCAGCACGAGTGGCAACATCGCCACCGTGGTCGCCGCCATCACCAGCGTCCACTTGTTTTCGTACTGGGATTGCAAGTAGGTGGTTGCAACAGTCATCACCTGCCAAGTCTGCGAGGTGGTGATGGTTTTTGGCCACAGAAAATCGTTCCACTGGGTCACCACGGTGATCAGCAGCAGCGTGGCCAGGATTGGCCGGTTCATCGGGAGCACCACACTCCACAGGGTGCGCATCGGGCCGGCGCCGTCGAGTTTGGCTGCGTCCAGAAGCTGAGTGGGGACAGATCGAAAATTCTCCCGTAACAGAAAGATCGCGTACGGGGAGGCAAACATGAAGGGCAGTACGATCCCGGCAAAGGTGTCGCGGAGCCCGGCCTCGGAAATCATCATGAACAGCGGGATCACGGTAACAATCGGCGGCACCATCATCGTCGCCAGGTAGACCCAGAAAAGAGCGTTACGACCGGGAAAATCCAGCATGGCGAAGGCATAGGCGGCCAGTACCGACCCCACCAGCTGTCCCACCACCAGCACCAGGACGACCTGAATCGTCACCACGATCGGCACCAGAAAATTGATCGAACCGGTGAAGAGCGATTGGTAATTCTCAAAGGTGATCGGCGACGGCAGCGACAGGGTGCCAGTGGTGGCAAACTGCTTCGGAGATTTGAGCGAGGTCATCAGTGACAACAGGAATGGTGCCAGTGTCAGCCCGGCCGCCGCGATCAGGAAGAAATACGTGAGGATGTTGGCCGTCAACGGTCCGAACCCGGCCCGTTGACGCATCTTTTCTTTTTGCAGGGTGAGTGTCATCCGGCGCTCCCCTCAGGACATGTCATAGGTGAGCCGCTTCCGAAAATAGAGTTGCTGTCCCACCGTGACAATCACCAGAACCACCAGCAGAATGACTGCCATCGCGGCGCCACGGCCGATCCGTAAAGATTCGATTCCTTCTGAATAAATCCGAGAGGCGATCACGTCGGTTCGTCCGGCCGGGCCACCGCCGGTCATCGCGTAGACGGTGTCGAAGATCTGGAACGAAGAGATCACGCTGGTCACGGAGACAAAGAAGGTGGTCGGGCGCAGCAGCGGCATGGTGATTCGCCAGAGCGTCTGGAAAGCGTTGGCGCCATCGAGTTTTGCGGCCTCGTAGACAGAGACCGGTATCTGCTGCAGGCCGGCCAGGAAGAACAACGACACGTAACCGACCTTGCTCCAAATATGCACGAGGGCAACCGAGGGCAGCGCCAGACCGAGGTCGGAGAGCCATTCGATGCGGACACCGAGGATGGCATTGAGCGCTCCGTCCGTCGGCGCGAAGATCCACTTCCACACCACCCCCAGCGCCAGCGGAGCACAGACCCACGGCAACACGTACAGCACACGCAAAGCGCCGGTCCCGGGTAGTTTGCGGTTCAACATCACCGCCAGCAGCAGCCCGAGAATCACCGTCAGCGGTATTGCCAGCGCGGTGAAGAGGATCGTCACCCAGATCGAATTGAGAAACTTCCGGTCGCCGAAGAGGTACGTGAAATTGTCGATTCCCACCCAATCCAACTCAGAGATCAGATTCCATTTCGCAAAGGCCAGCGCCAGCACAATGCCGACCGGTGCCAGCAGAAAGACAAACACGCCAATAAGGCTCGGCGCGAGAAACCCGTAGCCGGTGAGGGTTCGACGCAGCCGCCCACCACCGGCAGTGCGTGCCACCGCCGTTGAGCGGCCTTCCAGAACTGTTTGAGTCGCCACCGATTCCCCTCGCCGAAGTACTTATAAGTCCGCCCGCAAGCCGATCGTTGCCCATGCCCGCCGAACTGAAACCTCGTGTTCGGTCGGCAGCACGTCCTGCAGGAAGCCGTATCGCTCCAGTAGCCGTGCGGCCGTTTGGTTCGAGGCCGCTGAGGCTTTCATACCGGTAAACCAATCGGCAATGTCTCCCCATCCCGGGGCCGCCAATGATCCGCCGAACTGTTGGGTGGACAGTGCGGCATTGAGATTGGCAAAGGCCAATCGATCAGCCAACGGCCAGTCGGCCAGGGTCCCGAGAACGAAGGCCGCGCCGAAGATGTCACCGGCTCCAGTGGTATCCAACGCCGTCACCGGCAGGGTGGGGACGGTTGCCTTCTCCCCCGTTGTCTGGTCGATGGCGATGGCGCCCTCGGTTCCGCAGGTCACAATCGCCACCGGTACTCGCCCGGCCAGTGCCCGCAGGGCCTGCTCCGGGGTGCCCGTTCTGGTGTAACTGGTCGCCTCCACCGTGTTGGTCAGCAGCGCGTGGCACCGCCCGAGATCGTCCAGCGATCCGGTCTCCCACTGGTGGGTCGGGTCCCAGCCCACCGAGCCGAAGATGAGACAGCCCTCCTCGTAGGCGGTACGTACCCAGGCCTGTGGCTTCGGGCCCAGAGCCACCACGGCTGCTCTGGATCTGGGCGGCAGGCCAATCATTTCATCCAGACTCACCGGCGGCGTGTGCGCATGCGTCACCAACGCCCGGTCACCTCCGTAGGCCAACGACACCGTCATCGGGGAATGCCAACTCGGGATGGTTCTGGATCTGGACAGGTCGATATTTTCCTGGTCGGCCAGGACGACACGGCAAAATTCTGCATAGGCATCGGACCCAAAGGCGGCCGCCAACGACGTGCGCATGCCCAGTCGCGCGGCCGATACCGCCAGGTTGGCAATGCCACCGGGGCAGGAACCCATCCCGGAGGCGAAGGTCTCCGTGCCCGGGGTGGGTGCGTTTTGAAATCCGGTAAAGATGATGTCCAGGAACACATCTCCGGCCAGGAACAGATCGAACTGCGGGTCATGGTCCTGCCTGGTCGCGGTCAATGGATCGTGGCGCGACGGCCGTGGCACTTCGGGCACTTCGGGCACTTCGGGCACCTCGGGCACTGTTGGACCACCCATAGCCCTCGGCCCCCCATTTCGACAGTCCAGCACGCCATCTTCGACATGTTGAACCTACCCGCCCCAGGCGTCCCTACCAGCGCCAGCTCTCCCCACATGGTGGGCCCAG
>JBBSRY010000241.1:0-4773 GCA_038242595.1 Mycobacteriales bacterium | reverse complement strand
TCAGGTTCACACCGGGGAAGAGGGTTCGGCCCACCTCTATCTGGCCGGCATCCTTGTCGACTCCGACCGCTCGATGTCCGGCGGCGGCCACGATGGCGGCCACCCTTCCGGCACCGCAGCCGGCATCGAGCACCGCCGAATTGCGATCAGCCATCATGTCGATGAACCTGGCCTCACCTCCGAGATCCGTTCCGCCATCGATCATCTGCTGAAATCGTTCAAGATAGCCGCGCCACTCTGCGCCGGTGAATTCTGACTCCCACCTGGTCACCGGGGCCACCGTCGGCGCAGAGTTCGACAGGACGTGATCGGCAGTCATAGGTTCCAGCGTGCCATGATCAGCTCCCTCGTCGCACGTCGATGGCCTGATCGTTGTACGCACAACACCCCGGTCCACCCGTTGACGGCTGTGACTCTTTCGAATGAGTGGGCTCGACCCCCTGGTCACAATGAGAGCCAGCACTGCCATGTCCGATTTCCGCCAGTCACAGTCGCCCTCAAATGGCAGAGTAGATCTCATGAGGTTCGACGAAGACTTGGCCTACCGAGCCGTAGAGGCCCGCGATGCCCGTTTTGACGGGCAGTTCATTCTGGCCGTCCGCACCACCGGTATTTACTGCCGTCCGGCATGTCCGGCGCGTAAACCGCTGCGTCGCAACACTTCCTTTTTCCCCACGGCCGCAGCAGCACAGGCTGCGGGTTTTCGCGCCTGCCGTCGTTGCCTGCCCGATGCGGCTCCTGGATCACCGGAGTGGAATGTGCGGGCCGACTCGGTGGGGGCGGCAATGCGGCTCATCGCTGACGGGGTGGTGGATCGCGAGGGAGTTCCCGGATTGGCGCACCGTCTTGGCTATACCCCGCGGCACCTGAACAGGTTGTTGATTGCCGAATTGGGCGCTGCCCCGCTGGCGCTGGCCAGGGCACGGCGGGCTCACACCGCCCGCGTCCTGCTCACCACCACCGACCTTCCGATCAGTGACATCGCATTCGCGGCCGGATTCGCCAGCATCCGCCAGTTCAACGAGACGATCCGGGAAGTTTTTGCCATCGATCCCTCCGGTCTTCGCGGGAACCGCCGTCCGTTGTTCAACGCGGGTACGTTGACCCTTCGATTACCGGTGCGGCAACCATTTGACGGTGCCGGCCTCCTCGACTTTTTCGCACTCCGCGCGGTGGCCGGGGTGGAAGTAATCTCCGGCCGCACCTATTCCAGAACTCTGCGACTCCCCCGGGGGCCGGCCGCCGTGAGCTTGACGATGCCGACGCCCGGCAGCAATGACTCGGTGACAGCAGTTCTACGTCTGTCCCATCCGGCAGATTTGGTCCCGGCGGCCGAACGGTGCCGTCGCCTCATGGACGCCGACGCCGATCCGGTCGGCATCGATGCCTTACTGTCCGGCGATCCGCTCCTGGCACCGCTGGTTCAACGCGCGCCGGGGATCCGGTTGCCGGGAGCGGTCGATGGACCGGAGATTCTGACCAGAGCCATCCTGGGACAACAAGTTTCTGTTGCTGCGGCTCGGACGGCGGCAGCCCGGTTGACTCAATTGGTTGGCACCGAACTGCCAGGGCAGTTGGTCGCAGCGACGGGGCTGACCCATCTGTTTCCGACCGCCGGCGAACTCGCGACGCTGACGGCGGAAGAAGTTGGCGGGCCACGCCGTCGGGCAGCGACACTGCTGTCGGCCTGCCGCGACATTGCCGACGAATCGTTGGTGCTCGATGCCGGGCGCCGTTCCGATGAGATGCAAGAAGAACTCTGCCTGCGAGCCGGGATCGGCCCGTGGACCGCGGGGTATATGGCGATGCGCATCCTCGGCGATCCGGACGTCCTGCTCACCGGCGACCTGGTTCTTCGTCAAGGCGCTGAACGCCTGGGCCTCCCGCACTCCCCCGCCGCACTCAAGGCCTACGCCTCCCGATGGGGTCCGTTCCGTTCCTACGCCGGCATGCATCTTTGGCGCGCAGCCGCCGTCACCGATGCCGGTCCCACCCGCCACAACGCCCAAATCTTGGAAGGTTCATCGTGACAATTGGCTACCTGAATACGGTTTCCACTCCCATCGGCCCCTTCACCACTCTGACGGACGACAGCAGGCAGACCGTTCTGGCCAGCGGATGGACGGCTGACCCCGCGGAGTTACTACCGCAGGTACACCCCACCCTTCGCCCCACCCAGTGCGAGGTACTCGCTTCACTCCCCGGCATCACCAACGCTGTCATCGCCTATCACGAGGGCGACCTAACTGCCGTGGATAGTGTTGCGGTGCAACAGATTTCGGGTCCGTTCCTGATGGATGCCTGGCAAATGCTCCGCAAGGTCGAGCCGGGGGAGCCGGTCACCTACTCCGAGTTCGCTGCGTTGGCCGGTCGTCCGGCCGCCATCCGGGCCGCTGCCAGCGCGTGTGCCCGCAACGCCGCCGCGCTATTCGTTCCGTGCCATCGGGTGTTGCGTTTGGATGGCAGCCTGGGCGGTTTTCGCTGGGGATTACCGGCCAAACAGTGGCTGATCAGGCACGAGAGCAACCATTAGCCGCTCGGTCCGGCAGACAACGATTCATTGCAACTGTCTTACGGTTTGATCTCGCCGACCAACCGAAACTCCCCGTCGCTGTCTTTGGAGCAATGGTTCGGACATCGATGTGCCGGACCCCGCCGGAGAGGACCGACCATGGCTACTTCAGCTACTCGAAATTTAGGACGGTGGTCGCTGATCACCGCAGCGTTCACCGCACTGCTTCTGGCTTTGACGATGACGCCCGCGGCCTCTGCTGCGACGTCGACCTCGTCCTACTGCGGCATCACCTGGGGGTCGCTGGCAAAAACAGCCACCGCTTCGAGCAATCCGGGAACGGTGCAGGACCTGCGGGCCGGCCGGCACGACTGCTACGACCGTCTGGTGATCGATCTGGGATCAAGCAACGATATCGACTTCGATGTGCGGTACGTGACCCAGGTGGTGCAGGACGGTTCGGGTCTCCCCATTTCACTTCGCGGCGGCGCGGATCTACGGATTCTGGTCCAGGCTAACGCCTATGACAATGTCGGACCGACCTTTACGCCGGCGGTGCCGGCGGAAGCGGTCGCGGTGACAGGCTTTACCACCTTCCGCCAGGTGGCCTGGGCCGGAAGTTTCGAGGGCCAGTCCACGATTGGTCTTGGCGTGCGGGCAAGACTCCCGTTCCGGGCTTTCCTGCTGGACGGTCCTGGCTCCGGGAGCCGCCTGGTCATTGATGTCGCGCATCGTTGGTAACCAACTGGTCGGAGCCGGCCAAATGGCCGGCGCCGTCACCAGTTCCGGTTGCCTGGCAGCGAGCGGCCCTGCAAATAAGGCGTGACGGATCTGGCCCCAACGACCTAGGCGCAGCACCTGTTCGACCCTTGACCCGGGTGCCGTGAGAACCCGACTGTTTTAAGCCCCGTCGACAGCGTTCGGCCTGCAACAAAGGAAATGTCGGTGGCGTCGGGCATGCTTCGCGTCATGGACCTCACCACCTTGTTGATCGCGATCGGGCTGTTACTGCTCGGCGTCGGTCTCGGTTTCTACCTCGGGCGCACTTCCGGGGAAGCGACCGGTCGGTCCGAGGCCGATCGGGCTGATGCCGCCACCATGGGGGCGCTACTGGCACCGGCGGCCGATGCGTTGGTTCGAGTGGAGCATCAACTCCGCGAGATCGAGCGGGATCGGGTGGGGGCCTACACCTCCCTCCGAGAGCAGGTCGGTGCACTGCACCGCACCTCTGCCGATCTGAATCATCACACCCGAACATTGGCCGGGGCTCTACGGACACCGCAGGTTCGTGGCCGCTGGGGTGAAATTCAGCTGCAGCGCATCGTCGAGTTGGCCGGTATGACCCAGCATTGCGATTTCGATGTCCAGGTCACTGTCGGGGGGTCGACTTCCAGCGGTTGGCCCGGCGACGACCGGTCCGAAGGCAAACAACGGCCGGATCTGGTGGTGAAACTTTCCGGTGGCAGACACATACCGGTCGACGCCAAAGTTCCTTTCGCCGCTTGGCTGGAAGCCATGGACCGAGGCGAAGGTCCGGAGTCGGCGGGTCTGCTGGCCGGCCACGCCAGGGCCGTACGGGCCCACGTGGATGCCTTGTCCAGCAAGGCCTATTGGAACAACTTCCAACCTGCACCGGAGTTCGTCATCATGTTCATCCCCGGTGAACCGCTGCTGGACGCTGCGCTGGTGCGCGATCCCGGGCTGTCGGACTATGCGTTTTCCCGCAATGTGGTGATGGCAACGCCAACCACGTTGATCACGCTGCTACGGACTGTCGCCTTCAGCTGGCGGCAGGAGCAGCTCGGAGCCAATGCTGCTGAAATTCACGCCCTTGGCAAAGACCTGTACAAGCGGCTCTCCACCATGGGAGATCACCTGGGAAAGCTGGGATTGAGCCTGGGCAAAGCGGTGGAATCGTACAACTCGACAGTCTCGTCCCTGGAGTCCCGGGTACTGGTGACAGCCCGAAAATTCGGCGACCTGGGGATCTCTTCCAACCCGATCTCGACCCCGCAACAGGTCGAGTTCGCCCCTCGTTACCCGCAGTCGCCGGAACTGGTTACCGATCAGACACGAGCCAGATGAACGGACCTGACCCGTTCGAAGCTTGACGGGCGCTAACGTGGTCTCGTGAGCATGACCCATTCAGATTCCATGTCCCGAGCAGACGCGTCGGTGATCACGACAACGCGCGGGGTGCCGTGGTGGGGTGCCGTGCTGATCGCATTGGTCCCGACCCTGATCGGAATGGGGATAGACCT
>JBBSRY010000240.1:0-4807 GCA_038242595.1 Mycobacteriales bacterium | reverse complement strand
TGCGCGCCGAATGTGATTCCTACGTGGACGGCAAACTGGCCGGCCTAGAGGACACGCTCACGAAGACTCTGCGCACCGTCGGCCGCGGTCGTACCTCACTGCGTTCTGGAGCTGTCGCCGACTACCGCGACTGACCCAGCGGCGATTGGGTGCTGAGTCGATCTTCGACTACTCTGGAAAAGTTGCAGTTTGCGCGCCTGAGAGGTGTGCGCAGATGGCAACCGGCCAGCACACCAGCATCACTTGACACCAGACCTGATTGAAGACATGACTGCCACCCGCCCCGATCCCGCCTCACCCTGGGTTGTTGATACCAGGGCCATGGGGCGTCGCGGCGGCACCCTGAAACAGATTCAGACAGTCCTGACCTCGCCTGAGCCCATGGGTATCCCGGTGTTGGCAGTTCCGGCCGGCGCCGAGGTCAAACTCAATCTCCGGTTGGAATCGGTGGTCGAAGGAGTGCTTGTTTCCGGCACCGTGATCACCCATGCCAAGGGCGAATGCGCTCGCTGTCTTGCCGATATTGACACCCCCGTCGGCGCTGACCTACGCGAACTGTTTGCCTACCCGAATTCCCTGACGGCTCAGACCACCGAAGAGGCAGAGATCCCGCTGCTGGTGGACGAGTTGATCGACCTCGAGCCACTGGTTCGGGACGAAATTGTGGTGCAGATGCCGTTGGCTCCGCTGTGCCGCCCAGACTGCCCAGGCCTGTGTTCGGTCTGCGGTGAACGGTTGGATGATCTGGAACCCGATCACAACCATGAAATACTGGACCCTCGCTGGGCCGCATTGCGGAGTCAGTTCGGTGCCGGCGAAGTGTCAAATAGCACCAAGAATCTAGAGGAGAACTAACCGTGGCTGTCCCGAAGCGCAGATTGTCCCGTGCCAACACCCGGGCGCGCCGCTCGCAGTGGAAGACGACTGTCCCTACCTTGGCTACCTGCTCGAACCGCGCCTGCGGTCAGCTGAAGCCGCCGCACGTTGCCTGCCCCGAATGTGGGCAGTACGACGGTCGCCAGGTCATCGGGGTCTAACACTTCTATGGCGAAGTCGAGCCCTTTCAACTCTGACTCGACTGTGCTGATCACCAAGCTCGGCGTCGATCTCGACGCCGAGCTAGTGGCGCTTGCACTGACTCATCGGTCATACGCTTACGAGAACGGCGGGCTGCCCACCAACGAACGACTGGAATTCCTCGGTGATTCGGTCCTCGGTTTGGTTGTCACGGACGTGCTGTACTCCTCACATCCCACCTTTACGGAGGGCCAGCTTGCCAAGCTCCGCGCGAGCATCGTCAATATGCACGCGTTGGCCGGTGTCGCGCGTGAGATTAGCCTTGGCGAATACCTTCGGCTCGGTCGCGGTGAAGAACTCACCGACGGACGCGAGAAGGCTTCGCTATTGGCAGATGCTGTCGAGGCGCTGCTGGGTGCGGTTTACTCCCAGCATGGGCTGGAGACCGCTCGCGGTCTGATCCACCGTCTTTTCGGTGACCTGATCACCGCCGCGCCACTTGTTGGTGCCGGATTGGACTGGAAGACCTCGCTCCAGGAACGCACCGCGTTCCTGGATCTCGGGGTACCTGCCTACCGGATCGAAGAAGAAGGGCCGGATCACGCCAAGGAGTTCACCGCGACGGTCATCGTGGCCGGTGAGGATCTTGGATCCGGAACGGGACGGACCAAGAAGGAAGCCGAGCAGAAAGCTGCCGCCTTGGCCTACAACCGTTTGACCCCCATCGTCGAGCCGGTCGATTCCGAGGATGCGCAGACCGCTTCCGAGCTCGTCGAATCGCATGATGGGCAAGCATCTATCGAACCAGCCGAATCCGGTGCCTGAGCGTCCCGAAGTAGAGGTCGTTCGAGCCGGGTTGGATGACCACCTGGTCGGACGCACGTTCAACGCGATCGAAATCCTCAACCTCAGAGCGATCCGGCGCCACCTCCCCGGACCGGCTGACTTCATTGCCCTGCTCCAGGGACGCACGGTGACCGCCGCCAGAAGACGGGGCAAGTATCTCTGGTTGGCTCTGGACGACGGCGATGCGGTCATTGCACATCTTGGGATGAGCGGCCAGTTCCGGATCGGTCCCGCAGTGGATTCCCCGCACCTACGGGTCCGGTTCGGGTTCGTCGATGGCGGTCCCGAGGTGCATTTTGTCGACCAGCGCACCTTCGGTGGCCTTGCCCACTCCCACGGCGGCGCCGAACTACCGCCCGAGATCGCTCATATTGCAGCCGATCCACTCGAATCTGACTTCGACCTGAACGCCGCGGTAACCAGAATGCGGGCTCGGAAAACGGGTTTGAAACGAGCCTTACTCGACCAGACGGTGGTCTCCGGTATCGGCAACATCTACGCCGACGAGGCACTTTGGCGCGCCAAATTGCATTACGCCAGGCCGACCGCGACGCTACCGAAGACCCAGGCGGTGAGCGTTCTCACTGAGGCGACAACCGTGATGCGAGAAGCCCTCAACGCCGGGGGAACATCCTTCGACGCGTTGTACGTGAGTGTCAACGGTGAATCCGGATATTTCGACCGTTCGCTCAATGCCTACGGTCAGCAGGGGCGGCCATGTCCTCGTTGCGGTACCGCCATCACCCGCGAATCCTTCATGAATAGGTCGTCATTCTTCTGCCCGAAGTGTCAGCCTCGGCCACGTAATGCTCACGGATAGCTGTTTCACCCGCATCGTGGTGGGGTAGGCAAACTTCAACAGCGCCAGTCGGCGACATGAGTGCCAGGAAAGGCCGAATCGCGTGGTGAACAGTCTGCGAAATATGTTCCAGAGCAAGCAGGGTCCAATCTCCAAAATGCTGGACACCGAAAAATCCAGCCGGCCGTTCGAAGACCCGCGGGATGAGGCGCCTGCTGCCGACAAGGTTCTCGAGGTTTCCGAGGCCCCGCGCGCGGTGGATATCGCGCTGAAGGTGCTGACCAAATCGGCCAATCACGGAGTGCTGTGGCTCAGTATCGCCGGTGTCGGCGCCCTTGCCGGTGGACCGGCACGACGAGCCGCCGTCCGGGGTATCGCCAGCCTGGGCGGCGCCAGCTTCGTCAGTAACACGCTGATCAAACCACTCGTCGGTCGGCGACGACCCGACCTGGAACGGACCAAGCTGGCTCGCCGGATTGGGGAGAAGCCTTGGACCTCCAGCTTTCCCAGTGGACATTCGGCCTCCGCCGGGGCGTTCGCCGTCGGCGCGTCGCTGGAATTCCCAGCGGCGGCACCGATATTGCTGCCGTTGGCCGCAGCCGTGGCTTATTCACGCGCGCACGTGGGTGTGCATTACAAGAGCGATGTGGTGACCGGTTTTGTCATCGGGGTAGGCGTCGCCTATGCGGTGAAGAAGCTGTGGCGGGTCCGCGAACACGGCCCGGCGCACTCGCTCAGAGCCAAGGCGCCGGCGCTGATCGAGGGCGAGGGGCTGACGGTAGTGGTCAATCGGGCCTCCGGGTCTGCCGCTGACGCGGCGATCCAGATCAAGGATTTGCTCCCACGGGTGCGGATCGCGCAATGGGATCCGGAGGATGGGCCGCAGGTGCTGGCTGAACTGACCGGTGTCTTGCACGGCATCAAGGCACTGGGCGTGGCCGGTGGTGATGGAACAGTGGCCACAGTTGCTGGGATCGCGTTGGAGCATGACCTGCCACTTGCTGTCTTTGCCGCCGGAACACTGAACCACTTCGCCAAAGCTCTGGGGCTCAGCGACTTTGCTGACACCGCCGCCATGGTCGAGGCCGGCTCGGCCGGCGCCGTGGATGTTGCCGAGGTGGATGGGACACCGTTCCTGAACACCGCTTCGATCGGGATGTACCCGGAGATGGTCCGCCTTCGAGATCGCCTTGCCCCTCGTTTCGGAAAGTGGCCGGCGGCAATGATTGCCCTGCCCAGGGTGCTGCGCAAAGCCACCCCGATCGATGTGATTGTCAACGGTCAACCGATGAAACTCTGGACAATTTTTGTCGGCAACGGGCACTACACACCCCGTGGTCTGGTGTCCTCGACAAGAGATCAGATGTCTGACGGTCTGATCGATGTGCAGTTCATCTACGCCCATAAGAAATACTCGCGAACGCGGGCGGTGATCGCATCGCTCATCGGCCAGGTGGAGCGCTCCGGCGTCTACGGCAGCATGCATACCGCGAGCCTGAAGCTGGATATGGTCGGCGAGTCATTGTTGATAGCTCATGACGGGGAGGTCGATCCGCCGAGCGACCATGTCATCATCGACATCGTCAAGAATAAACTGCGGGTGTATCGAGCGTGGTAGCGCAATTAGCTGGCCCAATCCGGATGACCATCTGGGTACACGGCCGCGTTCAGGGTGTCGGTTTCCGGTGGTGGACAAGGGCGCGAGCACTGGAACTGGGACTGGTGGGTTCGGCCGGCAACTTGGCAGACGGACGGGTGGAGGTGATCGCTCAAGGGGAGCCTTCGGCCTGTGCTCGATTGCTCGAATTATTACGCAGCGGCCAGACGCCAGGGTCCGTAACTGCGGCCGTGGAGCGCATCGATGTGCCCAAGGGCGAAATCAGCGGGTTCGTGGAGCGCTGACGCACTGTCGGCTAGGCGTGCCGGTTTCCGCGCGATCTCCCCTGGATTTGTAATTGCCAGCGATCCAATTTCCGTCCCAGTGGGACGGCCAAGTATTGGCCCAGGGTGACGCCGGCTGCGAGCCCCAAGCCGATGCCGACGGCACCCAGTAGCAGCGTGACCCCCTCCAGGACGTTATTGGAATCCACCGCGGTGAACATGGCGCGGTAGATGGCCAGCCCGGGCAGGAGCGGGGTAATACCG
>JBBSRY010000239.1:0-4809 GCA_038242595.1 Mycobacteriales bacterium | reverse complement strand
CATGGCAGCACTCAACATGGGCGGGATGGGCCTTGACACGCTGCGAGAGTTGTTGGCCAAGCTGTAGTTGTACCGGCCAGGTTGGCACATCAAGGACCTGGAACGGCCCAACTCAGGTGGTTGCTCAACTCGGGTGAGATCTCCTCTCGACTGGTCTAGCCGACGCCGATCGGCAGCGAACGGCCCAGGATCGCGAACGGCCGTGGATCGCCGGCGAAGTGGTGATTGCGAATGACGTCAGCAAAACCGATCCGTCGGTAGAGCCGCCACGCCCGGTTTTCACCTTCCGGAGTGGAGAGCAGGACCACCGGTTCCGGCGCCAATGTCAGGAACGTCCGTAGCAGGGCCTCGCCGATGCGGGCGCCCTGCATATCTGGGCGTACGTGCAATTCGGTGAGCTCGCGGTAGTGGTTGAGCCATTGCATGGCCTGCGGCTGCGTCACACCGCGACGGACCTCGTTGTGCCACCACTGATCCCTGGCGCCGGTGTAGCCGAAGCACAGACCGAGAATGTTCAGGCTCTCGTCCAGCGCCACCACGCAGGCAAATCCGGCGCGGTGACTGTGCTCGAGCCACAGAGGTCGCCGCTGCGTCTCGGTGTGCCTTGGGTAATGCATCGCCGAGACATAGACCGCCAGCAGCTCATCGACGCGGCTTCGGAAGTCCTCCGAACGCAATATTTGCAGTGACCAGGTCGGCTTGATGGCTGTCATCACGCGTGATGATCGGAAACGTCGTTCACGGTCGTTTCGAGCCCTTCGGTCAACAAGAGCAGTTCAGCGTAGGTCATCGCAAATACCGTGTCATGGGTGCCGGCCGCCGCCCAGATCACCGGGAACTGACGAAGACTCCGATCGACAAGAGTACGGATCCGGGACGGATGTCCGGTCGGTGCCACACCGCCGATTGTCTGGCCGGTGTGCGCCCGAACGAAATCTGGAGCCGCCCTGGCCACCCGGTTGAAGCCCTGTTCGATGGCGATCTTGCCGGTGTCGACCCGGTGGGCCCCTGACGTCATGATCAGCAGCGGCGAGCCGTCGGCGTCGAATACCAGACTGTTGGCAATCGCTCCGACTGGGACACCGAGTTGGGCCGCAGCAAGTGCCGCGGTCTTGGCCGAGGCGTTCAGCACCGTTATCTCAGCGTGCAAACCGGCGGCTCGCAGTCGGTTCAGGACTTCTTCGGAAGCAGGGTGCATGGGTCCATCAGATCACGCTCACAAGCCATTGTCGGTGGTGGGGAGTAACCTCGAACGCACGTTCGACGAATAGTGGAGGTGCGTGAAATGCAGGCTTTTTCGCAAGGGTCCAGGGCGCTGGCGATGACGGCGGCCACCGCACGAATGGTCAGTGTCCGGATCCCGGATACCAACCGCCCACCGGTACTTCGATTGGCCGAACCGCTGGGACCTGCTGTTGTGACCCCCGCGGTGGAATCACCCGCAGTGGAATCACCCGCAGTGGAATCACCCGCAGTGGAATCACCCGCAGTGGAATCACCCGGTAGGGAGTCACCGGTACGGCGGGCGGTATCCGGTGCGTTGAGAAATCCGACCAGGTGGCCAACCGCGAAGCCCACCGCTACCAGGCCGAGCGGCCCGGTTTCGTTATTGGCCCGCGCCCAATTGGCAGATGCCCATCGTGGCCTGGATCGTTCGATGCAGAGTCAGGACATTGCTGACCGTTATGCCGCGGCCCATCTGGGAGCACTGCGCGGGGCGGCAGCGTTGCTGGCGACGAGGCCGAAACCGGCAACTCGAACACTCAAACACGCCAGTGTCTGGGTGCTGATGACGAAGGTGGCGCCTGAGCTCGAGGAGTGGGCCAACTACTTCGCGGCGGGTTCGGCGAAGCGGAAAGCGGCCGAAGCCGGTATCAGTAGATTGATCTCAGATCAGGATGCCGCCGAGATGGTGCGGCAAACGGCCCAGTTTTTGGAACTCATCGAACAACTGATCCAGCAATGACACCGGGGAGAGCACGAGCGGACCGAAGAGATCCTTGAGTTCGGTCAGGCCGTATTCCTGTTCGGCGGAACGAGTTTTCGCGCGGTTGACCACCACCCCGAGCGGATGCAGGGTGGATTTGTGAGCACGGCGTTCGTCCTGGCCCGCCTCCAATGCTCGCTGCACCCCGTGACGGCGTACAGCGCGGGTTCGGTAATCAAGACGGCCCGTCGCTGGCCACCAAGCCGCTATCACTGAGCTGTCCCAGCGAGGGTGGGCAGTCGATGAGTACCAGATCCGGTACCGGCTCCAGATCGACCACCAGGGTGGAGATGCCTTGGGTCATCGCGGAAGAAGCCAGACCGAGGGTGACGGTGGTTTTCCCGACTCCACCCTTGACGGAGTGCGCGCTGGCGACAAGCACCGGGTTACCGCACCCGGAGCCGGTTACGATTCTGGTAACTGAACAAGGAGTAAGTCACAGTGGGAGCCAGTACCGGAGCCAAACGGATTGTTACCGATGATCCGGCTTCGGTCGACGATTCCGAATGCACAATCCTGCATGCAGATATGGACGCATTTTTCGCCAGCGTCGAACTACGCCGCCGCCCCGAGTTGGTGGGCCGCCCGATGATGGTTGCCTCCACCGCAGGCCGCGGTGTGGTGCTGGCCGCCACGTACGAGGCAAGGGCTCTTGGCGTTCGCTCCGCGATGCCGGTTGTCACAGCCAGAGCCCTGGCTCCGCGAGTGGTGATCGTCGAACCGGATATGGCTGCCTATCAAGCGGCTTCCCGCGCCGTGATGCGAATCTTCGCCGATGTGACCCCACATGTCGAAGCTCTGTCGGTGGATGAGGCCTTTCTGGATGTGGCAGGTATGCGGCGGATCGCCGGTCGGCCAGGCCTGATCGCCCAGGCCCCGCGGGCCAGAATTCAGGACGAACTCGGTTTGGCCTGCACCATTGGAGCTGCCGCCACTAAGTTCATGGCGAAATTGTCTTCCAGTCTGGCCAAACCCGACGGACTGTTGATCGTGCCGCCCGATCAGGTCGTTGGCTTGCTCCATCCGCTGGGGGTGGAGTGGCTGTGGGGGGTGGGACCCAAGACTGCCGAGCATCTGCGCCGAATCGGGCTCAAAACAGTGGGTCAGGTGGCGGAAATGGATTTCGCCACCCTGAGCAGCGTGGTCGGCATCGCCGGTGCCAAGAAACTGCATGAACTTGCGTGGGGCCGCGACGAACGCAACGTGACGGAGCGGGCTGCCGAATCGTCTATGAGCGCTGATGAAACATTTGCCAAGGACACGTCAGAACGCGAGGTTCTTGTCCGGGAGCTACTTCGGCTGTCGGACAAACTGGCACGGCGGATTCGAGCGAGTGGTCAACGGGCTCGCACTGTTGCCATCCGTATTCGATATTCCGATTTCAGCACCGTGACCCGCTCGGTGACTCTGGAGACCGCTACCGATCTTTCCCGGACGATTCATGCGGCCGCGGTCGCACAGTTGGACCGGTTGGGTGTCGCCGGACGTACCGTCCGGCTTGTCGGTGTCAGACTCGAGCAGCTTGTTCCCGCTGATGAGGTATCCGAGCAAATGCAGTTCGGGGATCTTTCGGAGCCGGGTTGGCGCCAAGCGGAGTCAGTTGTCGATCAGGTGGCAGCCAAATTCGGATCCGCTGCGATGCGTCCGGCCTCGTTGTTGGGCTCGGCCGGCCCAGGTATTCAAGCTTCGGGTGGGCGGCGCAAAGAGCGGCCCACTTCTTGAAAAGTTGTCGTCGAGACGCCCAAAATTCGGCTAAGAGAGAAAAATTCTATGTGAGTTCGCAGATATTCTTTGAACAGTTTCAGACCGTCACAGCGGCGTTGAGTTACCCGTTGATCACCTTTGGTGGCCGCCAGCAGGCGACCGGCAGTACCGGTGATTGGCCCAAATGGGCTGGCGTGGTCGATCCTCACCATGTTTGGGCTGATCAGGCTGTGTTGTTGAAGTTCTGAAGGACTGATTCGGGTGATTCGGATGGGCGGGCCCAAGGACAGAACGGGCAATCCGCTCCTCCCCGCGTGGGTCACGACCTATGATTGAGGGGGCCCGATGCGGGACCAGAAATGAGTTCTGGTCTGGTAGTCGGCGCCCAGTGCTCGTATCCTGTAGTTAGTCACCCGTTGTGAAGCTCTTTAGTGACGTTGTTGCAGTTCCTGACCACCCGCAGTGCCAGAATTTCCGCAGTACCGACCACCCAGACCACCAGTCTTGACTACCACGCCGTCACCGGTGCCGGAGGAGGACCCATGCCGCTCTCCGAGCATGAGCAGCGCATGCTTGACGAGATCGAGCGCGCTCTCTATGAGGACGACCCAAAATTCGCCAACAGCGTTGATGAAAAGCGAATTCGCCGTCGTCGTCCCGTGATAGCCGCGATCGCGTTCCTGATCGGACTCGTCTGTTTGATCGCCGGCGTACTGCTGGCACAAAGCATTCTCGGTGTTGGCGTTGCCGCCAGTGTCATTGGCTTTTTGATCATGGTGGGTGGCGTGGGCCTACTGGTTTTCGGCCAGCCGACCAAGCGCGGACATATGCCTGCCGAAGCCCCGCAGCGTAAAGCTTCGTCAACACTGTCCGATCGGATGGAAGAGCGCTTCCGTCGTCGCTTCGACGAACAGTGAGCCAAAAGCTCCGCCGCTGAGGCAGGGAAGTTCTACAGGGTTACGAAAGTTCTACAGGGTTACGAAAGGTCTTCGGAGTGACGAAGTTCTTCGGTTGAAGGCGGTCCCCGATACAGGGCACCGCCTTCAACCGTTTCAGTCCTTCGCGCCCGGCCGGATCGACCTCGGAAGTACCCGATCCAACAGGGTCAACGGCGCAGT
>JBBSRY010000238.1:0-4817 GCA_038242595.1 Mycobacteriales bacterium | reverse complement strand
CGGCCGTTACCAACCGCGCCACTTCGGCGGCTTGGAAACATAGACCCTCGGGTCCGTGGATGATGTTGGCGTCCCACGTGAGTGTGTTCCCCGCACGACTGATCAGCGTGATCGGCTGAGGTGCATAGAAGTCGCCGGGGATTTCGATCCTGGCCAGGGTGCCCGATATCGAAGCGGTGGTGGGTGTCTTGGCGAACAGGGTCGTGTTGACAACTGCCTGCGCCCCGTCGGCGCTGCTCAGCACCGCGGTGACCTGCCCATCGACACCGGTGAACGCCTTCTGACCGGTTGCGACGATCGAATCCGGGGTGCCGAGCGCGAATGATGCGAACGAGAGCGGATAGATGCCCAGATCGAGCAAGGCGCCGCCGGCCAGGTTCGGATTAAACAGTCGGAACTGTGGATCCTGGTCAAAGTACTGGCCGTGGTCAGCTGTCACTGTCTTTAGATCGCCCAGCGCGCCGTCTGCTAGCAACTGGTGAACGACATCCATGCCCGGCAGGAATCGGGTCCACATGGCCTCTTGAACCAGAACACCGGCCGCCGCCGCGGCGGCCACCACCTCGCGAGCTTGCCAAGCGGTCTGGGTAAATGCCTTTTCGATAAGAACATGCTTGCCTGCGGCTATCGCAAGCAGCGACTGCTGGTGATGCTCGGAGTGTGGGCTCGCGATGTACACAACGTCCACCGTTGGGTCGGACACCAAGGCTTCATAGCTGCCGTGTGCTCCGGTGATGCCGAACTCCGCAGCGAAGACGGCCGCCCGCTCGGCAGACCTGGAGCCGACAGCCACGATCTTTTGGTTGGTGTGCTTCTGAACCGCCGACGCGAATGCTCTCGCGATCCCCCCTGGAGCCAGGATGCCCCAGCGTAGGGGCGGGGCGGTCCGCGGATCCTGAATTCGGGTAGCGGGAAGTGCAGACGGGAAAGTCACAGTTCTTTACTCCTTCTGGCCGGTGTCTCTCGGAGATCCTCATCTGGAGCTCGTCCAGGACCGGATTGAACCATAAGCGAGCGAACTGGGGTTGTGCACGCGCTTGGAGTTCATCTATCCACAATGCGCTGCGGGCGGGACAATGATGAGGCGCCAAGAGCCGGAAAAGACCAGTTGAACGGCGCGCAAGCGATGATCGCGGGTGTGGATCGATGGGGGACTACTTCGGTTCGCACGGTGCATGCAGTGTGGATCGAATTGCACAACGAAAAAGCACCCTGCGACACGCCAACCCCATTATCTAGGGGTCTTGTGGTTCTTCGACCCCAAGATGTACTGTCTGAGCTAGAGGAAGTTCCACCGGCTGGCGACAGCAACAGCGGAGCTTGGGTCATTCTCAAGCACCGCTTCAACTGCGACTGCGACCGGAGTGCAACCTTGAAAGCCTGTTACTCGACTGCGGCAACCTTCCACCCATAGAAAATCCGTTTCGGACCGCTGTGGGCGGAGCTATGTCCTTTTCGTGCCAGGTTTTCAGCGCGCGTGGCCTCCCGGCCAAGTGCGCGGCAAGGTGACTGTCGGGGGTGCGGTGCACACTCTTCCCATGAGCAATTCATTGGATGAGAACCCCAAACCGGCCGCCCTCGCCACCACTGTTTCGAGCTCGCGAGGAGAGAGCATGGCTCCGCATGTGACCACCGCCGACGTCAGCAACGTCGGCATCAACGACAACTACCCGGGTGACAACACCGGTCGCGACTCCAGCGACCGAACCGGCAATAACGAGAAGCTGCCGACCGGAATGACCGTTGTTCGTCGCAATGGTTCCACTGCTCCCTTTGATGCCGGCCGTATTGCCGTTGCCATCACCAAAGCTTTCATCGCGGTAGAGGGCGACTCCGCCGGGACTTCGTCACGTCTCCGCGTTCTTGTTACCGAGCTCACCGATCAGGTTTCCAGCACGCTCGCGCAGCGCCATGGCATCGAGCGCCATGTCAACTTGGAAGATGTTCAGGATCAGGTCGAACTTGCGCTGATGCGCGGCGGGCACGCCAAGGTCGCCCGCTCCTACATCCTTTACCGCGAGGAGCATCGTCGTTCTCGCGAGGACCGCCTGCTGGCCGACGACTCCGGCGCCGGTGTCGCCGAGACCTCGCTGACCGTCCTGGCAGCTGATGGCACTCGGTTGCCGCTGGATACCGCTCGGCTGCACACCATCATCGAAGAGGCCTGCGAAGGCCTGGTCGATGTCAGCGCCGAAGCGGTTTACGCCGGTACCTCGTCCAACCTGTACGACGGCATCAGCGCCAAGGAACTCGGGCTGGCGCCGATCATGGCCGCCCGCGCCCTGGTTGAGACCGAACCGAACTACTCCTTCGTTGCTTCCCGGTTGTTGAACGACACCCTGCGTACCGAAGCTCTGACCTACCTGGCCGGCGCACACCGCCAGGCCAGTGCCAAGGACATGGCCGAGATCTACCCGAACTACCTGGGCGACTACATCAAGCAGGGCATCAAACTGGGTCAACTCGATCCGCTGCTGGCCGAATTCGACCTGACCCGACTTGGTCAGGCGATCGACAGCGAGCGAGACGGCCAGTTCACCTTCCTCGGTCTGCAAACCCTGTACGACCGGTACTTCATCCACCATCGCGAAACCCGCTACGAGCTGCCGCAGGCGTTTTTCATGCGGGTGGCGATGGGGCTGGCGATCCGCGAAGTGCAGCGCGAAGAGCGAGCAATCGAGTTCTACCAACTGATCTCGCGTTTCGACTTCATGTGCTCCACCCCGACCCTGTTCAACGCCGGCACCACCCGGCCGCAACTTTCCAGTTGCTTCCTGACCACCGTCGCTGACGATCTGGACGACATCTTCCAGTCGATCAAGAACAACGCCCTGCTGGCCAAGTTCTCCGGCGGCCTGGGCAACGACTGGACCCCGGTCCGCGGTATCGGCGCACACATCAAGGGCACCAACGGTTCCTCCTCCGGTGTGGTGCCATTCCTCAAGATCGCCAACGACACCGCTGTTGCCGTCAACCAGGGCGGAAAGCGCAAGGGCGCGGTCTGCGCGTACCTGGAAACCTGGCACATCGATGTCGAAGAGTTCCTCGACCTGCGCAAGAACACCGGTGACGAGCGTCGACGGACCCACGATATGAACACCGCCAACTGGGTGCCGGATGAGTTCATGCGCCGCGTTGAGGCCAATGGTGTTTGGACCTTGTTCTCCCCGGATGAGGTGCCGGATCTGCACGACACCTACGGTCTCGCGTTCGCCGATAAGTACGCCGAGTACGAGGCGAAGGCCGTCCGGGGCGAGATCGGTGTCTACCGTCAGATCAAGGCAGTGGATCTGTGGCGCAAGATGCTCACCATGCTGTTCGAGACCGGACACCCGTGGATCACCTTCAAGGATCCGTGCAATCTGCGTTCCCCGCAGCAGCATGTCGGCGTTGTTCACTCCTCGAACCTGTGCACCGAGATCACCCTCAATACCTCCAAGGACGAGACTGCGGTCTGCAACCTGGGTTCGGTGAACCTGGCTGCCCACACCACCTCAACCGGTCTGGACGTCGAACGTCTGCGCCGCACCGTGACCACCGCGGTCCGGATGCTGGACAACGTCATCGACATCAACATGTACACCATCCCGTCGGCGCGGAAATCGAATCTGCAGCACCGCCCGGTTGGCTTGGGGCTGATGGGCTTTGCCGATTCCCTGTACAACCTCGGCATCGCCTATGCCTCGGATGCGGCGGTGGAATTCGCCGACACGTCGATGGAACAGCTGTCGTACTTTGCCATCTCGGCAAGTTCGGATCTGGCCAAGGAGCGCGGCCGCTACGGCTCGTTCGAGGGTTCGCTGTGGAGCCGGGGCGTCCTGCCGATCGACTCGGTGGAGATCCTGCGCGAGCACCGCGGCGGTGACCTGGATCAGGACAACACCAAGCGGCTGGACTGGGACTCCTTGCGTACCAAGGTGATGAACCAGGGCATGCGCAACTCCAACGTGATGGCCATTGCGCCGACGGCCACCATCTCCAACATCATCGGCGTGGCGCAGTCCATCGAGCCGACCTACCGGAACTTGTTCGTCAAGTCCAACATGAGCGGCGACTTCACCGTCGTCAATGCGCACCTGGTGCGGGTGCTCAAAGAGCGTGACCTGTGGGATGAGGTCATGGTCGCTGACCTGAAGTACTTCGACGGCTCGCTCTGGCCCATCGAGCGGATTCCGGCCGATGTCAAGGAACTGTTCTCCACCGCCTTCGAGATCGACGGGTCCTGGTTGGTCAAGGCTGCCTCCCGCCGGCAGAAATGGATCGACCAGGCGCAGTCGTTGAACCTGTATGTGGCCCAGCCCAATGGTCGCAAGCTCGATGAGATCTACCGTCTGGCCTGGCGTACCGGCTGCAAGACCACCTACTACTTGCGTTCGACCTCGGCAACGCACGTGGAGAAGTCCACGCTGCGAGGCACCGACGGCAAGCTCAATGCGGTCCAGGCGACCAACGCATCGAGTGGTAACTCCAGTGCCAGTGCCACTGACAGGGCTGGCGCTTCGGGGCCGGCTTCGGCTGCCCCGGCTGCTCAGGTGAAAGACGAAAGAGCCGTTGCTGCATCCACTGTCGCGTCTGATGCGGTAGTTGCGGCAGTGGTAGTGCCAGCACCTGTCGAGCCGCAGTCGGCGGCAACACCGGCAGCGGTGGTGCCAGTCCTGGTGGCACCTTCCGGTGCCGCGGTAGCCACCGCAGGGTTGGTGGATGTGGAATTCTCCGCAGACATGCTCGCAGGCAGCGATGTCCTGGCCTGCTCCATCGAGAACCCGGAATGCGAAGCCTGCCAGTAACGGCTGCGACACGTATTAACGGACCAGAGT
>JBBSRY010000237.1:0-4819 GCA_038242595.1 Mycobacteriales bacterium | reverse complement strand
TGGAACAAGACTTCACCGGTGGAGCGCAAGCGCTGGCCCTGTCCTACGCAGCCGCCATCGGTGGTGCCCGCGCCGGTGTCATCAAGACCACCTTCACCGAAGAGACCGAAACCGATCTCTTCGGCGAGCAGGCGGTGCTCTGTGGAGGCGTTTCACGTTTGGTCCAGGCCGGATTCGAAACCCTCACCGAAGCCGGCTACCAGCCGGAAATCGCCTATTTCGAGGTGCTGCACGAGCTCAAGCTGATCGTGGATCTGATGTTCGAGGGTGGCATCGCCAAGCAGCGTTGGTCGGTGTCCGACACCGCCGAGTACGGCGACTACGTCTCCGGCCCGCGCATTGTCGACGAGGCAGCCAAGGCGCACATGAAGGACGTCCTCAACGACATCCAGGACGGCACCTTCGCCGCTCGCTTCATCGCTGATCAGGATGCCGGAGCACCAGAGTTCAAGAAGCTGCGCTCGGAGCAGGAAGCCCACCCGATCGAGGCCACCGGTCGCGAACTGCGTGGCCTGTTCAGCTGGATCAAGGCTGAGGACGACTACACCGGAACCGCTGCCCGCAGCTAGTTACTACCCAATCCTTGCCGGTGATCGCAAAAAGCCCGGGTCGACGAATACGTCGACCCGGGCTTTTTCGTGAACCAGGAATTAGAAGGTGGCGCCGCCCTTGGACTTGAACCAAGCCTTGGATTCTGCTGCCATCAGGAAAGCAATAATCAGGATCGGGATAACAAAGCTGATCAACGAACTCGGCGAAAAATAGACAAACATCGAGATGATGTTGATCAGAATTGCCCCACCAGCCGTGGCAACCAGGATCCGGCTGTCCTTGCCACTCAGCGCGACAACGCCGCCCCAGATCATCGCCGCAGCAAGGATCATCGAAAGGATCAGCAGCGGGGTATATATTCCCGGCAGCCCCAGGCTTGATACCAGCGAAAATGCTGCGAGATTTGCGATCAGGCCGAGTCCACCCACTACGAAGGCGAGCACCGCGGCAGCGGTGACCTTGCCGGGGCGCTTGCTGACAGAGCCGCCGGGTCCGGTCGGTGACATCTGCCCGTACCCCTGCGGAGCGCCGTACTGCTGTTGGGGGGCACCGTAACCCTGGGGGTCACCGTAACCCTGCGGCGCACCATATTGCGGCTGCGGCGGCTGCTGGGTCGGGTACCCCCCCTGATTCGACTGGCCGTATGGATCGGACGGGGGTGGATACTGCTGATTCTGCGGCTTGTTGAGGTTGGGATCCTGGCCATATGGAGGCTGGGTCATGCGGAACTCCTTTTCGGGGGTGATCTGGGATGACCGTTTGGATATCGTCCTGCTGGTGCGTGGTGCCGCTTCGTCCTGGCGCTGCAAAGCATCAATCTTGCACCGGGTGATTCGCGCAGAATACTAGCGGCGGGTCGATTCTCCACGAGAACCGCCCGGTGCGTCTGCCAAATCGAACTATTGGGTGAATTCAGGACTTTTTCCCGCTATTTCCCCGCTTTTTGCCGTCACGGCAACGTTGTCGTAATCCGGGACCGCCGGGGGTCGCTAGCATTGGCCGGGCGCATGGACCGATTTCCCGCTCCGCAGGTGTTTCCCCTACGTTCGGTGCCATGCGTTTGCCCCGCCCAGTTCCATCAGTCCAAGCCCTCGTCCAGCTCGCTACCCTCCACGGAGTTGACCGCACGTGTCGCAGCCTGTCGTTTTGATTGCCGAAGAACTTGCCCCGTCCGCGCTGGAGGCGTTGGGTGATGGTTTCGATATCCGTCATATAGATGGGTCCGATCGCTCCGTGCTGCTGCCTGCCCTGGCCGATGCCGACGCGATACTGATCCGATCCGCCACCAAGATGGACGCCGAAGCATTGGCCGCGGCTCCCAAACTCAAGGTGGTGGCGCGGGCCGGTATCGGTCTGGACAACGTCGACGTATCGGCCGCAACCGCGCGAGGTGTGCTGGTGGTCAATGCGCCGCAATCGAACATCATCTCCGCCGCCGAGCAGGCAATCGCTCTCCTGTTTGCCGTGGCGCGGCGCACCCCCGACGCCAACGCCTCACTGCAGCAAGGACTTTGGAAGCGAGCCAAGTACACCGGCGTCGAGATCGCCGACAAGACTGTCGGTGTGGTCGGTCTTGGCCGGATCGGGCAGCTGTTCGCTGCCCGGATCGCCGCCTTCGACACCAACGTGATTGCCTATGACCCGTATCTGCAGCCGGCCCGAGCCGCTGCCATGGGAGTCACCCTGGTCGACCTGCCCACCCTGCTCGTGCAATCGGACATCATCTCGATCCATCTGCCCAAGACACCGGAGACGATCAACCTGATCGGCGAGGCCGAGCTGCGAACCGTGAAGCCAAATGTCATCATCATCAACGCCGCTCGTGGCGGGCTGATAGATGAGCAGGCGCTGGCCGATGCGGTACGCGAGGGTCGGGTGGCCGGCGCCGGCGTGGACGTCTTCGTCACCGAACCGGCAACGGCTGACAACCCGCTGCTCGGAATCGAGAATGTCGTGGTAACGCCGCACCTGGGGGCATCAACGGAAGAAGCTCAGGACAAGGCCGGCACGGCAGTGGCGCGGTCGGTGAAGTTGGCGCTCCGCGGAGATTTCGTGCCGGATGCGGTGAATGTGGCCGCTTCCGGCCCGGTGTCCGATGAGGTGCGGCCCTGGATTTCGCTGGTTTCCCGCCTTGGCACGATCCTGACCGCCGTCGGTGGGGGAGTTCCCACCGAGGTCACCGTGGAGGTTCGAGGGGATCTGGCAGATCAGGATGTGTCCATCCTGCAGTTGGCCGCCGTGCGCGGTATCTTCGGCAACTTGATCGAGGAGACCGTTACGTTCGTGAACGCGCCAAGTCTGGCTGCGGAGAACGGACTGTCACTGTCCGGCACCCAGACCGCCGAGATCGAGGACTACCGCTCGTCGGTGACCCTGCGAGCGGCGATGCCCGATGGCGCCGCGCGCAGCGTGACCGGCACACTTTCCGGGTCCGGGCAGGTAAGCAAACTGGTCGAGATCAACGGCCGGCACTTTGATCTGCGAGCCGCCGGCAATCTGGTGATGGTGGCCTACCCGGATCGCCCGGGTGTCATGGGTACCGTCGGTGCACTTCTGGGTGAAGCTCAGATCAATATCCAGGCCGCACAAATTTCTCAGGAGATCTCCGGCCATGCGTCCATCATGGTGTTGCGGGTGGATGCGGTACCGCCGGCCGAGCTGCTCGAACAGGTGGGGCAGGCAGTGGGTGCCAGCGCTATTAGGGCGATTTCATCCGAGGTCTAGCCGCACGGCGCCAAGCGGGGCGGGTAACGTACTGCGCAAGTGGGCGGCGATCACCCTGTGTCGTCTTGGCAACGCGCTCCAGATGGGGTGTACTTGCCCGGATGCGCTGGCTTCTGGCAAGTAGTGGACTAATTGGCGCGACCGGGTGAATTGTGCAGGTCGGACCGTATACCTGTGTGTGACTGTGATGAGGAGATTGAATCAATGAAGCTGGCGGTTATCCCCGGCGACGGTATCGGGCCCGAGGTTGTGGCCGAGGGGCTGAAAGTCCTCACCGGCGTAGTTCCGCAGGTGGAAATTTCGACCTACGATCTGGGCGCTTCCCGCTGGCATCGGACCGGGGAGCTGCTGCCCGATTCGGTGTTGCGTGAACTGCGCGGGCACGACGCAATCCTGTTGGGCGCGGTCGGCGATCCGACCGTCCCGGCCGGCATTCTGGAGCGAGGACTGTTGCTCCGACTACGTTTTGAACTCGATCATCACGTCAACCTTCGACCGGCTCGGTTGTACCCGGGGGTGGCCGGCCCGCTCGCCG
Organism: Mycobacteriales bacterium; assembly: GCA_038242595.1. GTDB lineage: Bacteria > Actinomycetota > Actinomycetes > Mycobacteriales > Nakamurellaceae > Nakamurella. The sequence goes on along the minus strand of JBBSRY010000237.1, from coordinate 1,008 downwards.
GTGATCAGGCCATCGACCTGATCGTCGTTCGCGAGGGCACCGAGGGACCGTACGCCGGTACCGGTGGAATCCTGCGCAAGGACAGTCCGCAAGAGATCGCCACCGAGGTCTCGGTCAACACTTATTTCGGTGTCGAACGAGTGGTCCGGGATGCCTTCCAGCGGGCCAACCGACGACCGCGCAAGCACCTGACACTGGTGCACAAGACGAATGTGCTGACCTATTCCGGGCAATTGTGGTCCCGCGTGGTCGAAGAGGTATCGATGGAATACCAAGATGTGGCCGTTGCCTACTGTCACGTCGATGCCGCCATGATCTATCTGGTCACCGATCCGGGTCGTTTCGATGTCATCGTGACCGACAACCTTTTTGGTGACATCATTACCGACCTGGCCGCGGCCGTTTCCGGTGGTATCGGACTGGCCGCTTCGGGCAACCTCGATGTTTCCCGGACCAACCCGTCCATGTTCGAACCGGTGCACGGCAGCGCTCCGGACATCGCCGGCACCGGAACCGCTGACCCGACGGCCACCGTGCTTTCCATCGCACTGCTGCTGGACCACCTCGGCCTGCCGGATTCAGCCCGTCGGGTGGAAGCCGCTGTTGCCTTCGATCTGGCCACTCGTCAGCCGGGCTCAGTGGGTCGGACCCAGGCTGTGGGTAATCGACTGGCGGCGCTGGCCTCGAGCTGAGATCTTGCTGTTTGACGGCTGTTGCCACAGGGCAGCGGCTGTTTCGGCTTTCCGCCGCCGTCCGGCCGGCAACCCCGAGCGCCGAACACTCGTTGTGTCCAGCAGTAGCGCTATGGCACTATGTGTTCCATGACACAAGCCGTCTGGACTGCCGCCCTCGGTGGAGTCACGATTATTGATGAGCGCATCAGGTAGTACAAACTGCCCTGATGCGCTGACCTCCCGTCCACCACGGGAGGTCTTTTTGTTTTCGCCCACATTGTTGGCATCCCGACTTTCGGTGATGCAAGAACTGCATGTATCGAATAGCTTCCCG
>JBBSRY010000236.1:0-4852 GCA_038242595.1 Mycobacteriales bacterium | reverse complement strand
TCGTGATCCCCACGAGGTGGCCGAACTCTATTACGCCATGTCAGCTCATCTGGGTGTGGATGGCATCCTGTCCGCAGTGACCAATTTGGACCGCGGTGATCGCTGGCATGCCCTGGCGCGGCAGGCCATCCGGGACGGCGTCTACAGCTCGGTCCGGTCGATCACTGCCGATGTCCTGAAAACGACGACGGCAGAGCAATCGGCAGAAGAGAAGATCGCCCAGTGGGAGCAGGAGAATCGCTTCCGACTCGAACGGGCTCGGATCACCCTGGGGCAGATTGCCAGTTCCGGCGCCGGCGATCTGGCGGCGCTGTCCGTCGCGGCAAGGGAGATCAATTCGCTGATCCGATGATGTCGGGGGTGTTGTTACACCCGCATTGATCACCTCGCCGAACCATCTCGGAATGCTCGAGTTCGGTGTGGTTGAGCACTGCGGATTTCGACGGGCTGGCCGAACCGGAGGAGGTCGCGGAGGCCGTCGCCAGGGGTATCGGTAATTGCTCCACCGAATGTGGGACACACTGGTATCTCCAGCAGGTGGATTCGTCGACAACGATCGACGTGGGTGTGAGCAGGAGATGACACGTGGTGCACCGATATGTCAGCAAGGTTCGTGTCCGCTATTCGGACCTGGATGCGCAGGGGCATGTCAACAATGCCCGGGTGCTGACCCTTCTGGAGGAGGCCAGGGTTGATTGGCTGTGGGTGGATGCTTCCAGACACGGCGCCGATCTGCTGGTCAAGGCCATTGTGGTGGCCAGCCTGGAGATCAAGTACAAAAAACCGATCCTGATGGGGCCGCCGGCTGTGGTGTCACTCGGTGTGCCGAAGATCGGGACCGCCTCTTTCACCGTCGACTATGTGGTGACCTCGAAAGACGAGGTTGTTGCCACCGCCTCCACGGTGCTTGTCCCGGTCGATCTAGACGATGGCCGGCCGCGCCGGCTGGGAGAGGCCGAGATCAGTTTCTTGGCCCGCTTCCAGGCTCCCTATCTGGTGCCGGCGTCATGACCGAGACAGGATCGGGCCTCTTTCCGGGCCAGGCGCGCCTGACGCTGACCGACGCCGGCGATCGTGAGGACGCCGGCGCATTTGTGGCCAGAGCGGTCCGGATGGATCCACAGGCCATCATTCGGCTGCGTAATACCGCAGGCACCGGGCGCCTGCAACTTTGGGCATCAACGCCGTTCGATGCCATGGTCACCCGGAGCGTTGCCGGCCTGATCGAACCGAGTGATGCCACGGTTCACGGGGCGAATCTGCTTCCGGCCCTTGCTATCTCGCGGGCGGCGACGGTGGATCCCGGGCCGGTGGTCGATGCGTTGTGGCGCTCGCAACTGCCACCGCTCAGCGGCTGGATTGCAGTGGATGAAGTGCCCGGTTCGGTCATCGCCAACTTGACCGAAACCGGCACTGCGGCGGCAAAGGACAGTGTCAGCCCGGCCGGCGGTACCTCATCATCACTACTGGATTCAGAGGTACTGACGGTCAGCGGCGCCGGCATGAAGGTGGTGGTGCCGATGCGCTGCTTATTCGCCTTATCCGGTATGGGATTTGCCGGAAACTCGGAAAGTGAGCCGGTCCGGGTTTTTGCCACCGATGCCTGGCTGCGACTGGACGCCACATTTGGCGCTGTCGTTCGTCGTCGGCACTCCCTGCTACCGCTGCTCTTCTGACGCCGGGCAACTGGGCAGCAGTTGCCTGGCAGCATTCTTCTAGACCAGCCAGACAGCGGTGTTGGCTGGCAGCAGACCATCGACCAGCGGCGCCGACGAGAGCAGGACCTGCCCCGGAGGCAGCGCGATGGAGACCTCGCCGGTGTTGAGCGCGCAGATCAAGCCACCGGAGCGGCGGAAGGCGAAACAACCGGCGGGGGAGCCGTACCAATCCACCCGGTCACCGGTCAGCGCTGGATTGGTCAGCCGAATCTCGATCGCCGCTCGCACCATATTCAGTGTTGAATCCGGGTCCTCCAACTGCTTTTCCACAGTCAGCGGGGCATATTCGATCGGGCTGGGCAACCAGGTCGAAACCGAGGTCGAAAAGGCGAAGGGCGGTAGCTCGCCTTCCCAGGGCAGCGGGAGCCGGGCAGCGTCTCGGCCGCGTTCGACGTGACCACTGCGAACCCAGGTCGGATCCTGGAGTGCCTCATCGGGAATCTCGACATTGGGCAGACCCAGTTCTTCGCCGTTGTAGAGGTAGAAAGCACCCGGAAGCGCCATCTGGACCAGTAGCATCGCGCGGGCCCGCAGCGCACCCAATTCACCATCGCCATAGCGGCTGGCCGGTCGCGCCAGATCATGGTTGGACAGTGTCCAAGCCGGGTACCCGTGCTCGGAGCTGACCGCGTTCAGTTCCCGCACAATCGTTTTACTGATCTCATCGGCGTCGAACGGAACCTCGGTCAGTCCAAAGTTGAAGGCCTGATGCAGTTCATCGGGGCGAAGATACTTGGCGAACTGATCCGGGTCGGAAACCCACACTTCACCAACGGTGGCCCGTTGCGGGTACTCATCGACCACACTGCGGATAAAACGGTGAATGTCATGCACACCGTCGTTGTCGAATCGCGGGTCGGATGCACCCTCGGAAACCGGGATGATGCCACCGCCCTCATGATGAACGGCGTGGGTCGCTGGTGACCCGGCCGGTGCATCAGGCAGTCCTGCTGGTTTGGCCATTCCGTGCGCCACATCGATCCGGAACCCGTCGACGCCCCGATCGAGCCAAAACCGCAGGGTGGTGCCCAGGTCCTCACGGACTTCCTGATTGTCCCAGTTCAGATCCGGTTGCGATGCATCAAAGATATGCAGATACCACTGGCCGTCCGGGATCTGCTGCCAGACCGAGCCACCAAAAATGGACTGCCAATTGTTCGGTGGCTCGTTGCCATCCGGGCCAGCGCCATCGCGGAAGATATATCGTTCTCGCTCCGGGCTTGCGGGCGCGGCTGCAAGTGCTCGGATGAACCAAGGATGCTGCGATGAGGTGTGGTTGGGCACCAGGTCGATGAGTATCTTCATACCGCGGGAGTGGGTTTCGGCTACCAGGGCGTCAAGGTCGGCCAGCGTGCCGAAGCTCGGATCGACATCGCGCGGATCGGAGACGTCATAACCGGCGTCGGCCATCGGTGAGGGATAGAACGGGGTCACCCAGATCGTCTGGATCCCAAGAAGCTCCAGGTACCCCAAGTGCTCCCGGATGCCGATCAGATCACCGATGCCGTCTGAGTTCGAATCAGCGAAACTACGAATGTAGATCTGGTAGCCGACCGTGTCGGCCCACCAAGGTTTGCTGGTGGCGGTTGGTGCTGGCGTATCGGCTGGGTGGTTCACAGATAGTCATCCTGCCAGCAGTCGGGGCAGGGGCAAAAGTCGACAGATGTGACGTGACCGTAAAATCGACCGGTCTCAGCCCAAAGTTGCTGAATTTACCATCGAGTCGGCAGCCATCAACAGGTAGTCCCACAACCGCTGATCCTGCTCCGGAGTCAGCCGAACTTCGTCGATTGCGATACGGATGGCACGAAGCCAGGCGTCGCGCTCGATCAGGCCGATGACAAATGGCGCATGACGCATCCGGAGGCGCGGATGCCCACGCTGGTCCGAATAGGTGCGAGGGCCGCCCCAGTACTGCTCCAGAAACATCCGGAAGCGGTCCTCGGCCGGACCCAGATCTTCCTCCGGATACATCGGTCGCAGGATCGGGTCGTGTGCGACTTCTTGGTAGAAGCGATGCACAATCGCGTGGAATGTCGGATGGCCACCGACCTCATCGTAGAAAGTTTGCGGCGTAGTCACGGTCCCAGTCTGCCCGGCAATGGCCGCGACCGGAAACCGGGCAGTGGTTATCGACTGCTTTGCCTCGGCTGACCGGCCGCAGGGACCGGGAGAGCAGCCTCAGGCCGTAGTGCCGGACCCAGCGGAGCGGGGCAGCGTCATTGGAGCTTTGATACCCGCCGCATCGAATGCGGTCTTGATCGCGCCCCGGGTGGCCCGGCCGTAGGACCATTGACTACCGGCCCGGACAGTGGTCACCAGTCGGATCATCACGGTGTCTGCTGTCATCGACACGATGCCCTGCATCACCGGGGCGACGGTTACCTCATCAGCAAACTCCTCGGATCCGGCGATCTTGAGTGCTTCGGAGACGGCAATTTCCCCGGCCTTCGCCGCGTCGGCGCTATAGGACAACGGCAGGTCGATGATGACCACGGCTCCGCCCTGGCTAGAGTTCCCCACTCGCAGAATTTCGCCATTGCGTACGTACCAAATGGTCCCGTCGCCGCCGCGGACCGTGGTGGTACGTAGACCCACCGAAACCACGGTGCCGGTGGCCGAGCCGAGGTCGACGAAGTCTCCGACCCCGTATTGGTCTTCCAAGGTCATCGAAATACCGGCCAGGAAATCCTTCACCAGGTTCTGCGCGCCGAAACCCAACGCGATCCCGGCGATCCCGGCGCTGGCGAGCAGCGGTGCCACATTGATGCCCAATTCGGAGAGGACCAGGATGAAGGCGACCACCACGATGATGAAAGAGGTGATCGATTTCAGTAGCGAACCGATTGATTGGGCACGCTCTCGTCGTCGGGCGGCGGTGGAGGGCCCCAGAAATGCATCGGCCCGGTCGCGCAACGGACGCAGCAAGCTGGGAGTTGCGCCGTCCGAGGTCAGGTTGGCCAACCGGGCAATTGCACGATTGACCAGTGAACGAATGACGAGCGCACCGATGATGATCAAGGTGATCTTCAATCCGGGCTTCAGGATGGCGTCGGCGCCGACGGCAATCCATTCCACGCCCCATAGATCCCACAGGCGTTGACACCAAGATCCGATGACCGCGACGCAGGAGG
>JBBSRY010000235.1:0-4858 GCA_038242595.1 Mycobacteriales bacterium | reverse complement strand
TGAGCGCGTAGACCACTGCCAGGCGCAACCCGGCGACGATGAAAGGCCCGGCAGCCGGCAACGCGATCGACCACAGCAGCTGTCGCGGCGAGGCTTTCACCGACCGGGCCAGTTTGAGGTAGACCGGCCGCATGCCCATCAGGCCGACAGTGGTGTTCAGGGCCATCGGAATCGCAGCCATGATGGTCGCCAGGATGACCACCGATGTGGCGTTGATACCGACCAGCACAATCATGAACGGATAGAACAGCACCAGCGGAACAGCATAAAACGAGACCAGGTAAGGCTCAAAGACCCGGCCGACCATCGGCAACTTCCAGAACAGGACGCCTACAGCGAGGCCGATCAGCGAGCCGAACACAATGGAAAGAGCCACTTCCAGGCCAGTCCGCTGCGCATCCACCCAGAATTGAGAGTTGCCCAAAAGTTCCACCACTCCGGCAAACATGGTGGACGGCGCCGGGAGCACCCTGGTACTCCACCACCCTGCGGACACACCCACCTCGAGCACCAAGCCGAGCAACGCGAGAAGGAGGACAGTGGCCACCGCACTGACGCCACGGCTGGTCGACCGGATCCCACGACGACCCTGCGGCTTACGGCCTGTCGCGGGCGTCGCGCTACTCGCCGGCGGCGGCGTCGCTTTACTCATGATCGGCGCGCTCACGCGCTTCTCTCCTCCTGCTGGAATCCACGCATGGATTCGGCCTGAAGCGACGTCCACACCCGGTTGTGGATCTCATTGAACTGGTGCGTCGACACAATCGACGGCTCCCGTTCAGCAGGTAGATCCACGTCGATGACGTCTATGATCGTGCCCGGCCTATAGGACATCACCCAGACCTGTTCGGACAACAGGATCGCCTCGGAGATGTCATGAGTCACGAACACCACTGTCTGGTGGGTGCGAGCCCAGATCTGGCGAACCTCAGCGCCGAGGAAGATGCGGGTCTGCTGGTCCAGCGCCGCGAACGGTTCGTCCATCAGTACCACATTAGGCTGCAGTGCAAGGGTTCTCGCTAGCGCAACTCGTTGCTTCATACCGCCGGACAGCATCGATGGGTAGGATTTCTCGAAACCCTGCAACCCAACCAGCTCGATCGCTTCCTGGGCCCGGCGCCGCTGATCGGACTTGTTCACCCCGGTCATCTGCATTGCAAAACGCACGTTCTCCTCTACACTGCGCCAGGGCAGCGTGGAATCCTCCTGGAACACGAACCCGATATCGGGATTCGGCCCGGTAACCGGCTTTCCGTCAATAATTACCGATCCAGCAGTGGGCTTTTGTAGGCCGGCGATGACAGCAAGCAGCGTCGACTTCCCGCAGCCACTCGGGCCCACGATTGAGACGAAACTACGGCGTGGCACCAGCTGGGTGACGTTTTCTACGGCGGTGATGACCCCGGCCGGGGTGTCGAAACTAACCCCGAGATCATCGATCTGGATGCCACTGTCAGTCATGGGTTACTCCGATTCCGCGAAATATGTGAATGGTCGGGCGCCGTCAGCCGATCGGCGTCTGGGCATCGGCCGGCAAGTACTGCTGATCCATGGCGGTAGCCCAGTCGACCGGCTCGGTGATCTGACCGGCCGCGACCATCAGGTCGGAGAGGTTCTTCAGCGTGGCCGGGTCGACCTTCAGCGAGTACGCCGTCGCCAGCTCCGGGGTCTGCTGCAACGCCTGCTCCATGATCTCCGGGGTCACGCCGATCAGCGGCGCGATGTCCTTGGCGGCGGCAGCCGGCTCGGCAACGATCCACTTGTTGATCTTGTCTGCGACGCGGAAGAACGCCTTAATATTTTCCGGGGTGGCGGCCGCGTAGGAAGCGTTGACGGCGACCAGGTCTGTCGGGATATCACCGACGATGTCACGAGAGGTGATCAGAACCTCGGCACCCTCGGTCGCGATCTTGCTCGCGGTGAACGGCTGCATGGACCAGCCGGCGGTGATCTGATCGGCCTTGGTGGCAGTCCAGTTGTCACCCATCCCGCCGACAGCCTGCGAGGTGATGCCGAGTTCCTTTTCCAAGCTCTTCACCACGAGTTCGGTGGAGGATCCGGCCGAGCTGAAGCCCAGAGTGGCACCTTTTAGGTCGCGGCCGGCGGGAGCGATCCAGGAGAAATCGTTTACCTGGAACCACGGGGCGATGACGGTGAGGTTGGATCCGTCCTGCTGTGAGGCCAGTAGGACGGAGGTGTTACCGGCGATCGCCAGGTCGGCGTCCCCGCTGGTGACGACACGGAGCGTGTTACCGCCACCGCCACCGGAAAACAGGGAGACCTCAATGCCCACTTCGGTGAACCACCCCTTGTCGATACCGACTTGGAGCATCGCCATGAAGGGCAGACTGTCGACACCGGTCGCAGAAATGCTGAGGGTCTTGACCACTTTCCCACCCTCCGCCGGTGCGTCAGAACTGCCGCAGGCAGTTGTGGTCAGCGTGAGCGCGGCGATGCCGACTGCGGCGATGGCACGGGATGCGGTAAATCTCATCGTTTCCTCCTGAGGGCGAATACTGTATCCAATATGCACTGCCTAATATGCCTTGCTGTGACCCAGACGACAAGCCGTGAGCGTTGTGGCTTGGTAACTTTTTGATCACCACGCCATTTGGGCCCCGGATATTAGGTCTGCGAGGGGTTGCATCGTCGGTGTCGAGTCCGAAACCGCAACTCAAGTTCCAAACCGAGCGCCGCCCCGAGCAGCCCTGCAGCAGCCAGGAGCGCAGGCCCGCCAATGCCGCCGGTCCCTTTTGGTGCCGCCCCGGTGGCCGAAGGTGCACTAAACCTTGAATTGGAAGTTAGTGCGGCCGAACTCTGAACAGCCGGTAGATCACCGTCGGCGGTGACTGACACGAGCACACCATCGGCGGGCGTCAGTGACCGACGTAGTGCGGGCGGCGCCCCCAAACTCGCGCTCCCCGGCGCCGGGTGGCAGGCGGCCAGAGTCGGTTGCGCAATCGCCTTCGTTGACATGGATCAGAGCCCGTCGACAATTTCTGCGAACGTGCGGATGGTCCGTTCCTTGCTCTGACCAGGGCGCACGAATGGCACAATCGACACCTGATCGATGCCCAGCGACCTGATGTCCTTGAGCCGGTCGGCACATTCGTCCGGGGTGCCGGCCAGTGCGAACAGGTCTACGAGCTCATCTGGCACCAGATCGGCGTGCGAGGCCTCGGTATCCATGTGCTCGTAATAGTTGTAGGAGTCGCGAATCTTGTCGATTGCGGCTTTGAGGGACGGATCGACCTCGGCTGGCAGGGGCCGAATTGCCACTCGCGAGACATGCGCGCGGACCAAATCCCGCGCCTCGGTCCGGTCGTCGTCTATCGCGGTCGGGGTCCACAACACAATGTGCAGATCCTTCAGCTTCCGACCGCTCTCCTTGGCGCCGGCTTCGATCGTCCTGAGCGCCGCTTCGATGAAGTGTGGCGCCGTACCGACCAAAACGATCACGCCGTCGGCGATCCGGCCGGACATCTTGAGGATCTTTGGGGCAGACGCGGCGATGTAGATCGGTACCCGTTGCGGCTCGGGCATCCAGCTCAACCGGAAACCAACGCCACTGCTCGCCTCTGTAACTTCCTCGCCGCGGAACAAAGTCCGAAGTTCCTCGATCGAGTTCTCGAGTTCTGCGAGCTTCTGCGGCTTCAGCCCCATGGTACGCAGCGACGAGTCACCGGTACCGATCCCGAGAGCCACCCGGCCACCGGTGTGCTCGCTCAGTGTGGCCCAAAAAGATGCCAGCGCCGACGGATGCCTGGTGACCGCATTCGTGACGCCGGTACCCAAGATGATCTTCTCGGTTCCCACCGCGGCGGCACCCATCACCACCGAACTCTCGCGCCAGATATTCTGCGAGTCACCGAACCAGACGTTGTCATAGCCCAGCGATTCGCTCAGCTGGACGTACGAGCGAATGGCGTCGATCGGTTCGGTGGGAAAGAGCCCGATTCCCTTGCTCAGCATCGTGGCGTTCGTCCTTTTCCGCTCGGGGCCCACAACAATGTACGAGCCTGCTTAGATTGGATACACTATCCAATCTGCACGGAACCTATCAGCCGCTCCGCGGTTAGGGAAGCTCCGTTCCGGAATCGACGCGCAGGAGGCCCCCGTGGAGCTGGTAAACGAGTTCACCGTGCAAGCATCGGTAGACAAGGTCTGGGATACCGTCGGTGACCTGCGCAAGGTTGCCATGTGCCTGCCGGGCGCGGTGATCGACGAGCAAGATGGTGACGTCTATCAGGGGCGCGTGGTGATCAAGGTTGGCCCGATCGGGCTGGGTCTGGCCGGAACGGCGAAAGTTATTGAGCGCGATGACCTCAACTTCCGCATGGTCGTCGGCGGCAGCGCCCGAGACCGCAACGGGCAGGGCAGCGCGGAGGCCGTTATCACGGTCTCGGCGGTTGCCGTAGACGGTGCAACAGCAGTCCATATCCGGACCGAATTGGCGCTAGGCGGGAAAATCGCCCAGTTCGGCAGCGGCCTCATCACTCAGGTCAGCGGCCGAATCGTAAAACAGTTCGTCAGGAAGCTCAACGAGTTGATCGAAGCTCCGGCCAACACGAACGCCAACGCCAACGCTGCACCGGCGGGGGCCGTCGAGAGCCGATTTGCGGCTGTATCCAGGCGGACCGCTCCGGGCTGGTTGTGCGGGGCTCGGGACATCGCGTTGGTTGCGACAGCCGGCGCCGTGTTCGGATGGGCGTTGGGCCGCGCTATCCGACCTCCGGCGTCCGCAGCCCGATAACTGCCTCGAGGTCGACGCAGGCCCCTCCCGGTAACGAGAACACCCCCACCGCTGTCCGGGCATGAACGGCGACATCAGAGTCGAAGACCTGCCCGAAGAGCTCCG
>JBBSRY010000234.1:0-4859 GCA_038242595.1 Mycobacteriales bacterium | reverse complement strand
GCCTGACCTGTCATGACAAACTAGCCGCCCGGTGTGAAACCCCGTCCTCCGGCGCCGGATATTGGGCTGGTCCGCTGTCGGTGACCGGCAGTCCGCCCTGCAGGCAACGTCGTCGAATCCAACAAAAACCAAACACCGTTGCTGAATTCAGCACGTCGATTACAGGCCGGATGCGACAAACGGGTCGGCTGATACTGGTAATTTCAAAGTATTATTCTCGGATCGAATTGTCTGTTTTGGGCCGTCTGTACGTCCTTTTGATCACCTTCTACCGGTACCTACAGCCTAACTAACAGATATTTCCGCCTCTGGCGTGCACACAGCACGAATTTCCTACCCTCATGGGTGAAAAACAAATTGGGCCATGACCTATCACCATGAGGACGTTGGATATTGAGTATTTGGTACCGGATGTCGCATACTCGAATTTACTGCCGACCGGCAGTGTGGCCTGTCGGGGCCTGAAAAGGAGGCGGCAAAGTGTCTGTTGAAACTAACGAGCGACTATTGACCCCTGGTGAAGTGGCGTTGATGTTCAGGGTCGATCCAAAAACGGTGACGCGTTGGGCATCTGCGGGCCGGATCGGTTCCATCCGCACTCCGGGTGGACATCGGCGGTTCCGCGAGGCCGAGGTTCGGTCGATGCTCGCTGAGCTCACCGTGGATGCCAGGCACACCGCTTAGGTACTTCGGCGCCCAGTGGGACAAGCCCCAGTGAGGCACGCCCAGTAGGGACAACTAGGACAAACACAGCAGCCCCGGTGGATCCCACCGGGGCTGCTGCGTTTGTCCGAGGTTCATCAGGCCAGCGGAATATCCAAAATGTTTCCAGTGCTGACTCCGCAGGTGCCGGCGAGATTCCCGTTGGTGACTATCAGATAGCGCTCACCCCGGCTGTAGGCGACCGGGTTGTCTTCGGTGTTGGAGAAGGTGATGCTGTCATCCGCTGCCCAGCCGGCGCCAGGGAGCTGACCCTCATAGGCGGCGCGCTCCTCCGGAGAGCACAGGTAGAGCAGAAGCGGCACCGTAACCGTGCCGGGAGTGCTCTCACTCGTTACCAGATAAATCATTCCCGATGCGCTGGGCGCTGGGACCGATTCGCCGAGGGCCGCTTCAGCGGCGGCGCCCTCGGCCGCAATAGCAGCCTCTGACTCCGAGGATGCGGCGGCCTCGGCCGCGGACGCAGCAGCATCGGCCTCAGCGGCTGCGGCTGCCTCAGCAGCCGAGACAGAGGCCACCGACGAAGCCGACGACGCGGACGAGACCGATGCGACAGAAGCCTCAGAGGACACCGAGGCCTCCGAGGAGGCCTCCGAGACGGAAGCCACCGAGGATGCGGATGAGACGGAGGAGGCCGACGATTCCGACGAGACGGACGCTGCCGAGGAGGTCAGCGAGGAGTACGCCGGCGCGTCCACCGCCGCGGCGCCGGCGGTGGTCTTATTGCCACCGAGCAAAAACGCACCGGCGGCGATGACCACCACCGCCCCCGCGGCGACCAACACCTGCACCAGATTGGAGGCGCCACGATCCGGTGCACTGACGAAGCCCTGCGTTCCGGCTTCGGAATCAATTTCCTTCATGGCCCACCCCCGATAGTCATCATTCGTCCAATACAGACCGCGTTCATCACACTAATGCGCCACCGTAGCGGCCACGAACGAACGGTCGACTTGGTCGGTGCAGCGCAGTTGCGCGCCAGCACAGGTAACGCTTCAGGGTCGATCTGGCACGCGATCGCCTGGAAGCCCGCCCGCCCACAGCGACCACGGGTATTCTTAAGATTTAGAAGGGAGAGTCCATGTCATATTTGCTGATAGCCATACTGATCACGGTTTTAGTCGTGGGTCTGGCGTGGCGTGGCCTCGGGTCGCAGGGCGAGGGACCGAGTGGTAACGGCGGTGGTGGCGGAACGCCCAGGCCTCGGCCAAGACCCAGGCCGACCAGGCCGGTCGCTCCGGATGATGACGCTGAATTTCTCAACGAAATCGACCGGAAGCTTCGGGGTAACGAGGAAAAGGGTCAGTAATTGGAAAAAGGCCCCTGCCAACGGCGGGGGCCTTCTTCAGGTCTGGGTCCGGAGCGGGTTAGTTCAGGCCGGCGTAAGAATGCAGACCAGCGATCACCATGTTGAGGACGAACAAATTGAAGATGATCGAGATCAGCCCCACCACTGAAATCCAGGCGGCCTTGGAACCGCGCCAGCCGGCGGTGGCGCGGGCGTGCAGGTAACCCGCATAGAGCACCCAGGTCACGAAGGCACAGATCTCCTTCGGGTCCCAACCCCAGTACCGCCCCCAGGCAACCTCGGCCCAGAGCGCGCCGGTGATCACCGCGAAGGTGTACACCGGGAAGCCGAAGATCGCGGTCCGGTAGGCGATACGGTCCAGGGTGGCCAATTCGGGCAGTTTGCCGCCGACCTTGCCCGTTGATCCCTTGCGTTCGTAGCGATTGCGCGCGATGTACAGCACCGACGCAATCCCGCTGAACATCAGGATGCCGCTGGACAGCGACACCGTCGAGACGTGAATCCACTTCCAATAGGAATTGAGCGCGGGCTGCAGTTCAGCCGCTTCGGTGTGCAGGATAGCGCCGGCGATGAACATCAAAACAATGACCGGGACCAAAACGAAAACACCGATCGGCAACGACTTCTGACGCAATTTGATGAAAAGCCAGGCACCCACGACGGTGGCACAGATCAATGAGGTGAACTCGTACATATTGCCCAGCGGCATCCGGCCCGCTGCCATCCCGCGGGCCACGATGGAACCGACATGAATCAGAAACCCGACGACGGTGACGACGGTGGCCACCCGTCCGAAACGTTCACCCCAAGGCGCCTTCTCGGCTTTGGCGACGTGACCGATCGGTTGGGCGGTGGGGATCACCGGTCTACCGGAACTGGTGCCATCGACGGTGAGCACACCCGCTGCCACCAGTTCCCGCTCGTTCACCTGCACCTTACGAGTGCGCGCTGAGGAAAACTCGACAGCCGCGCAAATAAGCGCGGCCGTGTAGCTCGCCGCCGCCGCCCCGAAAAGCTGGTCGGAGAGGGTGGCAAGGGCGGTATCAATTGCCATGAGCTATCAGGGCCTTCCGGTTGAAGCATTGCTGGGTTGATTCGTTGGTACTACGGCCAATTTCATCAGTGACGTGAACTCTTCGCCATATCCTGCCTGGTCGGTGCGCGCCAGGCCACCCACCTCCACGACCGTACTGCTGCTGGTATTTCTCGAGCTATCTGCACCTGCACTGCCCGCACCTGTACTACTGGGGAAGATACGGAACCAGACGCGTCGCCGCTTGATCGTGAGCGACATCATCAGGCCCACCAGCAACGTGACAGCGAAGAACAACGCGTAACCCTGCGCCGGATCGTAGGACGTCTGTAGGGAGACGGTCTGGTGGTAGCCGACGAACTCGATGACGGTGCCGTCACCGTCCACCACCATCGAATCACCGATGAACATATTGTCTCGGTTCAGTTTTTCCAGTTTCCCGTTGTCGACCTGTTTCTGATCGATACCGAAAACAGACTGGGATCCGTTCTGCAGGCCGAGGTCGCCGCGATAGATCTGAATGGCCACCCCTGGTTTGTCCGGGGCCGGAAAGATCGAGGTCATCAGGTCGCCGTGACCCAAATCCGCCGTCGGGGCGAAAATTCCGACGAGCGCCAGCTGGTGCAGATAGACGTCATCTCCGGTGTATCCGGGTGGGCTGACCACCTTGACCGCGCCCTCGGCGGTGAGATTGCCGTCGGTGACGTTGAACGGCTGTTCGTAGGTCCGGACCTCCCCATTGGGGAAGGTGATCTTGAAGATCGGGCTGAAACCGTGTCCGATCAGGTAGACCCGTTCACCGTCCAGCCGTAGCGGTTCATTGACCTGCAGGTCGTAGGTCTGCGTCGGGGCGCCCGGTTCTTCGGTGTAGGAAAGATGTGCGATAAAATTGGTCGCGGTACCGGCCTCGGTGTAACCGGCCTCGAAGTCATCGACCTTGAGGCAGAACCCGGCCATATTGGTGCCGTCCACCAGGAGCCCTGGCCGGAAGTTGTCGTAGGCGGCCGGTGAGCCTGAACATATCCCCTCGGATTGCTCACCGGCGATGACGATGGCGCTGCCCTCGAATCCGACCATCTTGCCGACCGCGACCGCGCCCAGGATCCCCAGCAGCGAGACATGGAACACCAGGTTACCGACCTCGCGCCAGTAGCCCTTTTCAGCACTGACGGTAATCACCGGCTCCATGCCGTCACCTGCGGCAGGTTCTTCTCGTTGGGTGAAGCGCCAGCCGCGCAGCCCTTTCTGCACCTGATCGGCAATCTGCTTCGGGCTGCGTTCGTCGGTGAACACCAGCCGTCCGTGATGCGGCAACCGGGCCAAATTCCGTGGTGTCGAAACCGGTTTGGAACGGATCTGGCCGACAAACTCCCAACTGCGCGGGGCCAGGCAGCCGATCAGGGAGATGAAAAGCAGCAGGTAGATCGCCGCATACCAGGGCGAGGCGAAGACCTCGAAGAAGCCGAGCCTATCGAGTAACGGCCCCAACCCGGGGTGGTCGATGATGTACTGCGCCGTCTTGGCCTGATTCAGATTCCACTGCGGTAGCAGTGCCCCTGGCAACGAGGCCAGCGCCAGCAGGAACAGCAGCATCAGCGCGATACGCATGCTGGTCAGTTGCCGCCAGACATTACGTAGAAAGGCGATCACCGTGCCGGTCGCACCGGGCTTGGTATACCCCGGTTCGGCCGATCCTGGTTCGAGTGTGTCGCTGCGTAGGTGGGTATCGTCGCGGCGACTCACAGCAGCACTCCCCCGCCGTCAGAAACGGCATTTTGCAATCTGGACATCAATTCG
>JBBSRY010000233.1:0-4860 GCA_038242595.1 Mycobacteriales bacterium | reverse complement strand
AGGGTGACGCCGGCTGCGAGCCCCAAGCCGATGCCGACGGCACCCAGTAGCAGCGTGACCCCCTCCAGGACGTTATTGGAATCCACCGCGGTGAACATGGCGCGGTAGATGGCCAGCCCGGGCAGGAGCGGGGTAATACCGCAGATGGTGATCACCACCGGCAGGACTCGTAATCTGTCGCTGAGTGCGTAGGCACCAAATCCGACAAACAGTGCGGCCAGAAATGACGACGTCACCGGACCGAAGCCGCTGAAGCCGGCGAACACCAGGCCGCCCACCGACACTGCGCCGACCACCACGGCGACGATAACGGTACGAAGTAGTGCGTAGGACGCCACCGCCCAGCCACCGGAGATGATGGCCCCGGCGATCATCTGCAGGTACCACGGGGCGGCCTGGGCCTGATCCACCACCAGGGTCAGAGGAACCCCGATCCGGTTACCGACATCGAGCACGATACCGACACCGATGACGATGCCGACAGTATTGAGGATGACTTCGAAGGTGCGGGCCGCGGCCGTCAGCGGAAAGCCGGCGATGGCGTCCTGCGCCGCACCCACCGTACTGAGCCCGGCCAGGAGCACCACGATGCCGGAGGCGACAACCACCGACGCCGGTAGTCCCACTTGATTCCAACCGAACTCCGACTGGGCCCACAACAGCAGCAGGGCCACCGAGGTGGCGATGCCGGCGCCGAGCGCCTGCTGAAACAGCGAGGGCAGGCCGCGTCGGCTGACGGCACGAAGCGCGCGGTCGATGATGACAGTGGTCCCGAAGGCGACCAGCGCGGCGCGGAAGCCACCGCCGAGCAGAATCGCCACCCCGGCTGCCATCGCACCAAGAGCGACTGTCACCACGGCGCGTCGATAGGGATGCCGACGCCGAAGGATGGCCTCCAGCCGCTCCAGCGCATCCGGAAGTGAGAGACTGCCGGACGCTGCATCATCGACGAGTTCGGCCAGCGCGGCCAGCCGACTGTAATCGGCAGCTCGCACGGTCACCACCCGAACCCGGGTGATCGGGACTTCGAGCCGTTCGACAGTAGCGGTGAGGGAAACGAAAGTCGCGTCAACATAGAGATTATGGACGCCGTAACTTTCGGCCAGCCGCAACATGGCGGCGGTGACCGAAGCCACCGAAGCCCCGGTGGAGACCATTGACTCACCCACCCGAAGAGCCAGGTCCAGCACCGACTTCTCGGTCTGCAGGCTCAGACCGCTATCGTGCTGAGCGGGCGCCAGATCCTCCGGTGGCAGCACATCGCGAACCACTCTTCGCGCCCTGGCCCTGAACGACTCGGTACTGCCGGGGCGGCGGCGGGTGCGGTTGGGCTGCTCGGTCTGCTTCGGCTTCGTTTTCTGGGAGGTGGTTTGCGGAGTCTTCCGACGTGGGCGTTGAAGGGATTTCGGACTTGCCGGACGTGCCGCGGTCTTGCCAGAGTCAGTCGGATCCGGGGTGCTGGTCACTCTGGTCACAGTAGCCGGGAGCCAGGCGCCCGGACGGAGCCGGGATTCGAGGTAATCTCTTGGAGGCCGGGACTGGCCCGGAGCGGTCATGATGATAGAGGCGGGTCGGCTCAGCTGTGTATTTGAAGAGTCTGACGCTGAAGGGCTTCAAATCCTTCGCCTCGGCCACCACGCTGAATTTCGAACCCGGTATCACCGCAGTGGTCGGCCCCAATGGTTCCGGTAAATCCAATGTGGTGGACGCGATCGCCTGGGTGCTGGGTGAGCAGGGCGCCAAAGCATTGCGCGGCGGCAAGATGGAAGATGTCATCTTCGCCGGCACCGCGAATCGACCGCCGCTCGGCCGCGCCGAAGTCACTTTGACCATCAACAATGCGGACGCGGCACTTCCTATCGACTATGCCGAAGTAGCGATCACCAGGCGGATGTTCCGCGATGGTGCGAGCGAATATGAGATCAACGGAGCCAGCTGCCGGTTGCTGGATATCCAAGAGCTCCTCTCCGACTCAGGTATCGGTCGGGAAATGCATGTGATCGTCGGGCAGGGGCAGCTCGACGCCGTGTTGTCGGCGCGCCCGGAGGACCGTCGAGCGTTCATCGAAGAAGCTGCCGGCGTGCTCAAGCACCGCAAGCGCAAGGAAAAAGCGCTGCGCAAACTCGATGCGATGCAGGCGAATTTGACCAGACTGGGCGATCTGACTTCAGAGTTGCGACGCCAGCTCAAACCATTGGGCCGCCAGGCGGAGGTGGCTCGGCGAGCTGTCACGGTTCAATCCGAACTCCGGGACGCCAGGTTGCGGCTGCTGGCCGATGATCTGGTCACCCTGCAAAGTCAGATCGAGAAGGACTCCGCCGACGAGCAGCAGGCCAAGGAGCACCGAGCCACGATCCAATCCGAGTTGGAGGCCGCGACCGCAGCCGAGAACGCGGCGCAGCAGGTGCTGGCTGCATCGAGCCCGGCCCTGCAGCAGTCGCAGGACACCTGGTTTGCCCTTTCTGCGTTGGCCGAAAGACTCCGCAGTACGGTCAATCTCGCCCAGGAACGGGCCCGTAATCTGAGTTCGGTTTCGGCCGAGGCGTCCCGACCGGGCCGTGATCCGGAGGAGCTGGAGGCCGCCGCCGAGGCCGCCGAGGAAGAACAAGCCGAAAAAGAAGAAGCTGTCGAGCTCTCGCGCGCCGAATTGGCCGGCGCCGTGGCACAACGCACCGAAACCGAAACCGCACTCAAGACCGCTGAGCGCGAGTTGGTCTCGGCCACCGCTGCCATCGCCGACCGGCGCGAGGGTCTGGTGAAATTGGCCGGCCAGGCCAATGCGGCCCGATCCAGGTTGGTGGCGATAGGAGATGAGATCAACCGGTTGTCAACAGCTCTCACCGGAGCGCACACTCGCGCCGAACAAGCCAAGGCAGAATTTGAAACACTGCAGGAATCGGTGGGGGAACTCGGTGATTTCGAGGTCGGGCTGGATGAAGCCCACCTGGAGGCCGAATCGGCCGCCGAAGTCGCCAATGCTCGCGTCACCGAGCTCACCGAAAGTCTGCGAAACGCGCTGGGGAGTCAAACCGCCCTGCGGGCCAGGGTGGAGGCACTGTCCCTGGGCCTGGACCGCCGGGACGGCGTCGGCTCCTTACTGGCCGCCGGGCTCCCCGGACTGCTGGGTTCGGTGGCCGCGGTGTTGACGGTAGAAATCGGGGCCGAAGCCGCGTTGGCCACCGCGCTTGGCGTCATCTCCGATGCGGCGGCGGTGGCTGCGGTATCCGACGCTGCCGCAGCTCTGGCATTACTGCGCGAAACCGACGGTGGACGAGCCGGTCTGCTGGTCGGTGGTGCGCCGGACACGGTGGATCGGGCGATCTGGCCGGCCCTGCCCACCGGCGCCCTGTGGGCCATCGATCTGGTGCAGGCGCCGATCACCCTGATGCCGGCTCTGGCCAAGGCGCTCGACAGGGTTGCTGTGGTCGAGGATCTTGATGCTGCAGCCACTTTGGTCGCAGGTGTGACCGGGATCCGGGCGGTGACACGGGGCGGTGATTTGCTCGGTTCGGATTGGGCGGTCGGTGGCAGTGCCGGGAAGCAGTCGGTGATCGAATTACAGGCCGCCGCCGATGCTGCTGAAGTCTCGCTGGCCGAGGTGACGGTCTCACTGGGAGCACTCCAAGCCGCTCTCAGCGGCGCAAAAGCGCAGGCCCAGCTCCGCAACCGGGATGCTGCAACGGCGCTGCAAGCGCTCAATGATTCGGACGCTCAGATGTCGGCAGTCGGGGAGCGGTTGGGGCGGCTGGCCGAATCGGCTCGCTCGGCGGCGGCGGAGGCGCAGCGGCTGGAGACGCAACGACAGAGCGCAGCGGATTCTCATCACACGCAGCAAGAAACACTGGCGGACCTGGAGTCTCGGCTTGCTGCTGCCGAATCAGTAGACGTGCCAACGAGTGTGGATACATCGGAACGAGATCTACTGCAGGACGCGGTCGGCGAGGCACGGCACGCCGAGATGGAATGGCGACTTTCCCTACGCACCACCGAAGAACGGGCCAGGGCCGGCGCCGGCGCCGCGGACGGTTTGCGGCGGGCGGCCAGGGCTGAGCGCGAAACCAGGGCGCGGGCCGAAGCGACCCGCACCCGTCGGGTGGCCGGCGCCGCGGTCGCCAACCGGGTGGCCGACCTGGCCGTTCATACCTCGGACAAACTGGCTGTGGCGCTGGCCATTGCTGCCCAGGATCGCGAACAAGCCACCGCAGCCAGGACGCAAGCCGAAACATTGGCCGGCAGTACCCGCAAACTGGTGGCCGAACTCAGCGCGGTCTGGGAAAAATTCACCAGCGCCGTCCATCGCGACGAGGTGCTCCGGGCGCAGCAGAATATCCGCATCGAGCAGCTGGAAGAAAAACTCGGTGCCGAGTTCGGTATCTCGGTGGCGGATCTGGTCAGCGAGTTCGGGCCGTACGTTCCGGTCCCGCCAAGTGCGGCGGAGATGGCCGAATATCAGATCGCCAAGGATCGCGGAGATCAGGTGGTGTCGCCGCAGCCAATGCCCTTTGATCGAGAAGAGCAGCAGCGCAATGTGAAACGCGGCGAACGGGATTACAACCTGCTGGGCAAGATCAATCCGTTGGCGTTGGAGGAATTTGCCGCTCTGGAGGAACGGCATGTCTTTCTCTCCACCCAGTTGGAGGACTTGAAGGACACACGTCGTGACCTACTCGCGGTGGTCGGCGATGTCGATGCCAAGATCCTCGAGGTCTTCACCAGCGCCTACCATGATGTGGCCCGCGAGTTCATCACCGTCTTTGCCACGCTTTTCCCCGGTGGTGAGGGTGAGCTGGTGCTGACCAACCCGGCGGATATGTTGACCACCGGCATCGAGGTTCACGCCCGACCGCCGGGAAAGAAAGT
>JBBSRY010000232.1:0-4880 GCA_038242595.1 Mycobacteriales bacterium | reverse complement strand
GCAGTGGCGGTTCGGTGCTCGGCGGCTGTCGACGAGCCGGCAGTTCGTCGAGTAACCGGGTGGTGGTGGCGGAAATCTCGGCGACCGCTCGATCCACCGCCTCGCGGTTCGCCGGTGAGATGGAGGTCAGTGCAGCGACCTTGCGGACATACTGCAGGGCTGCTGCCGCGATCTCGACATCGGTGGCTTCGGGTTCCAGGCCTCGGAGGGCGGTGATGTTTCGACACATGTACCCAGCCTAAAAGAATCAGGAGGCTCTGGTCAGTGCCACCACCGGAATAATCCGGCTGGTCTTCTTCTCATAATCGGCAAAGCCCGGGTATAGCTCGGCTTGCCGAGCGTAGAACTTGTCCCGTTCGGCTCGTTCCAGCACCTCGGCGGTTGCGGCGAATTTGTCGGTTCCGATCTCTACCGTGACGCTGGGGTCGGCCACCAGATTATGGAACCAGGCCGGGTTCTCATCACGCCCGGCGTAAGAAGCAAAAACCAGGCAGCGATCGCCGTCGGGCAGGTACATCATCGGATTGGTTCTTTGCATCCCGGATTTGGCACCGGTGGTGGTCAGCAGCAGTATCGGCGCGCCCTTGAACGGACCCCCGACCTCACCGTTGTGCTCCCGAAACTCGCTGATGACGTCGTCGTTGAAACCCATCAAGATTCCTCTCACTCCGTAGAAGTTGTTTTACCTAACCATCCAGCCCTCGCCGGAATTCCTCGCAGGGTGCAGTATCGAATCAACACTCGCTCGGGCTCCGGAGGAACAGTCTTGAAGAAGATCATCAATGACCCCACCACGGTGGTCGATGAAGCGCTGGCCGGTATGGCCGCCGCACACGCCGACCTCCTGAACGTCTCGTACCACCCGATGTACATCAGCAGAGTGGATGCTCCGGTGGCCGGCCAGGTTGCGCTGGTGTCCGGCGGTGGCTCCGGCCATGAACCTTTGCACGGGGGGTTTGTCGGCGCCGGCATGTTGGCAGCCGCTTGTCCGGGAGCAATTTTCACCTCGCCGACACCGGATCAGGTGATTGCCGCGGCGCAGGCGGTGGACGGCGGCGCCGGCGTGCTGCTGATCGTGAAGAACTACACCGGTGACGTGCTGAATTTCGAGACCGCGGCCGAACTCGCCGAAGCCGAAGGGATTCAGGTGGCCACCGTGGTGGTCGACGATGACGTTGCGGTAAAGGATTCGACCTGGACGGCCGGGCGCCGAGGAGTTGGCGGCACCGTCCTGCTGGAGAAGATCGCCGGCGCCGCAGCCGCACGCGGCGACGATCTGGCCGCGGTGGCCGCGATCGCAACCCGGGTCAATCAGCAGGTCCGTTCGATGGGGATGGCGCTCACGCCCTGCACGGTGCCGCATTCCGGGGAACCGTCGTTCACCCTGGCCGATGACGAAATGGAAATGGGCGTCGGCATCCACGGCGAGCCAGGTCGGGAGCGGGTCAAACTCACCAGCGCCGATGAGATCGTTGCCACCCTTTTGGATTCGATCGTGGAGGACCTGCCGTTTGCCGCCGGCGACAAGACCCTGCTCTTTGTCAACGGCATGGGCGCAACACCACTGGTGGAACTATATCTGGCCTACAACTGCGCTCGAAAGTACTTGGCAGACAAGGGAATCGAGGTATTCCGCTCCTTGGTCGGCAACTACATCACATCGTTGGAGATGCAGGGATGCTCGATCACCCTGCTCAAACTTGACGACGAATTCACCGAACTCTGGGATGCGCCGGTACATACTGCCGCCCTGCGCTGGGGAGTGTGAGAGCCGGTGACCTGCACCGCCGAAACTACCGTGGCAGCGATCAAGGCAGTGGCAGCCACGATCGCCGAACACAAGGCAGAATTGAGTCATCTCGACCGCGAAATCGGCGACGGTGATCACGGTGAGAATTTGGCCAAGGGTTTCACTGCGGTCGTCGCCAAACTGGCGGCAAACTCACCGGCAACCCCAGGGGCGGTGCTGAAACTCGTTGCCACCACCTTGATATCGACGGTGGGCGGCGCTTCCGGGCCGCTGTTCGGTACCGCCTTCCTTCGCGCGGCGACCGCATGTGCCGACGCGCCGACATTGGATGCCGAACAGGTGGCGATCGCGTTGAAGGCGGCCGTTGACGGCGTGGTGGCCCGCGGTAAAGCCGAGATAGGCGACAAGACGATGGTGGACGCGCTGATCCCGGCGGCCGACGCAGCCCGTAACGCCGCGGACGCCGGCGGCAGCATCGCCGATGTTCTGACGGCGGCGGCCAAGGCCGGTGAATCCGGGCGGGTCGACACGATTGCGCTGCAAGCCCGTAAGGGCCGGGCCAGTTATCTGGGTGAGCGGTCCATCGGTCATGTCGACCCCGGGGCCACCAGCGTCACCTACCTGCTGCAAACCTTGGCCACCAGCGCTGCCGAAGGCTGAGAGGAATGACGGTCGGATTGGTCATTGTCTCGCACAGTGCTGCTCTGGCCACCGGGGTCGTCGAGTTGGCCGGTCAAATGGCTCCCGATATCACCATCGAAGCCGCCGGCGGTGGCGAGGATGGTTTACTGGGAACGGATTTCGACCGAATCAGCACCGCACTGTGTGCGGCCGAATCCGGTGACGGCGTGGTGGTGCTCTACGACCTCGGTAGTGCGTTGCTCACCACCGAGACCGCGTTGGAGTTCTTGGACCCGGACGACGCGGCGCGGATCATCGTCGTCGATGCTGCACTGGTCGAGGGCGCGTTGGCGGCAGCGGTGTCGGCGCAGGCCGGTGACGACCGGGAGGCGGTGGCAGCCGCAGCCAGAAACGCCGTCTCCACCAACGACCAGCCAAGCAACGAACAGTCAACCAATGAACCGACTGCAACAGCGGAGGTTGAACTGACCAATCCGCTCGGTCTGCATGCCCGACCCGCTGCCCAGCTCAACACCGAAGCCGCTCGTTGGGATGCAACTGTCACGCTCGGTCGTCCTGGCGAAAAGCTGATACCCGTGCGCAATGTGCTCGCCGTGGTGTCAATGGCGCTCAGGGGTGGCCACACTGTCCATCTTGCAGCCGACGGACCCCAGGCCCAGGAGTCGCTCACCGCCATCACCGCACTCATCCGTACCGGCTTCCGCGAAAAGAATGAAACCCCCAATCCCGCGGCCCGTTCCGGCGCAGCACTGATCGACGGGGTCATCACTGCCACCGCCGCTGCCCCCGGACTGGCACTCGGCCCAGCGCACCTACTGAATGAAATGCAACCCACCTTCCCGGCCGTTACACCGGGCAACGCGGACCAGGAGACAGCACGGCTGACCGGGGCCATCACTGCCGCCCAACAGAAATTGGCGCCCGGATCACCATTCGATCAAGCTCACGCGGCGATGGTTGCCGACCCAACGCTGCGGCAAAAAGCCGACGCCGCAATCCATCTGGGCGCCGAACAGGCCTGGTGGCAGGCAGTCATTCACTACAGCCGCACCTTCGCCGACAGCCCGGATGAAACCGTCGCCGCCAGAGCGGTGGACCTTCGCGAAGCCGGCACCGCGGTACTCCAGGAACTTGGCATCACCCTTTCCAGGATCCCCACCGATCTCGCCGGCCGGAGTGTGTTGGCGACCGAGTTGGGTCCTGCCGAAGTCCCGCAGCTGATCCGCGCCGGCGCGGCCGGGGTGATACTGACCGGCAGCTCGAGCACCGCTCACGCCGTTATCGTGTCCCGCGGCCTTGGGATACCGATGGTGATCAGGGCCGGTGCGGCAACCAGCGCCGTGACCGACGGTCAATTGCTCATCGTGGACGGCGACGCCGGGACGGTGAATCTGCACCCCAGCCAATCGGAGCAACTTGAGACCACTGCCAGAATCACCGAGCGGAAACAAGCGGCTGAAGAACTGAAAGCCCAAGCACAGCAACAGGTCCAGTTGGCCGATGGAACACCGATCAAGGTCTGCGCCAATGTCGGCTCAGTTCTGGACGCCATCGCGGCGGTGGAGAACGGCGCTGATGGCGTCGGTCTGCTTCGTACCGAATTACTGGTGCTGGATCGCCGCGATTTTCCCGATGAGCAGACCCAATACGAAGATCTTTCAAAGATCTTCCAGGTGCTCGGCGCACGAGAGGTGGTGGTGCGCGTTCTGGATGCCGGCGGCGATAAACCCGTCAAGGCACTGAAACTCGATCCGACGTCCAATGGGTTTCTCGGCGTCCGAGGATTGCGCTGGCTGCTGGCCAATCCGGAAATACTGCACACCCAGCTGCGCGCGATCTGCCGGGCCGCCACCGGCGTGCTCCACGTGATGGCCCCGATGGTGACGTACGCCTACGAGGTCATCGCCTTCCGCGAAGCCGTCCGGCGCGCCGTCACCTCCCTGAAACAGGAGAGGATCCAGTACACCGAACCCGCGGCGGTCGGAGTGATGATCGAGGTGCCCGCCGCCGCGTTGGCCGCGGACGAGATCTGCGCGGTGGCGGACTTCATCTCCATCGGCACCAACGATCTGACCAGCTACACGATGGCCGCCGACCGCACCGTCCCGGGCGTTGCGGATCTGCTGGACCCCGGCGCCACCGCGATCACTCGGCTGATCGAACAAATCTGCCGGCTGGCGGCCGCCACCAACACTCCGGTGGCAGTCTGCGGCGAGATGGCCGCTATTCCCGCCCACGCCACCGCTTTGATCAAGCTCGGCGTCACCGAACTATCCATGGCGCCGAGTCGGATCCCGTTGATCAAGCACTCCCTGAACTCAAGCGCCACCTCGATGCCGACCCGTCAGCGCCGGTCGTTACCCTGAACTCATGACGAGCAGCGACCCTGACACCCTGCCCATTCTCGATTTGGCCAGATTGGACGCCGGCGCCGAGGAAGCAGCCAGCTTCCGGGCCGATCTAAGCCAGGCCACCCACGACTACGGGT
>JBBSRY010000231.1:0-4886 GCA_038242595.1 Mycobacteriales bacterium | reverse complement strand
TACCGGCGCAACGTCGGAAAGACGAGTGTGAACCTGGTAGGCAACCGCGACGGCAGTGAGGAAGTCCCTGCCCGAGGCGCCAACGCTCTCGGCAGCTGCCAACACGGCACCAATGTTGTCCGAAGGGTGGTTGGTCTCCCCCTTTGCGAGGTAGCTGTCCATGAAGTCGAGGTAGCGGCTGAGCGCAATGTTGTAGAAGGCCGCACGATCAGGTGCCGATGAGCCGCCACCGATTAGTGTCGAGGCGCCGTTACCGCCAAGGGACTCGATGAGCGCCCGGATGGCGACCAAAGGTTCGGCGTCGAGCGCGCCAATCGCGATGCCAACGGTGTCGAGAACGCGGATTTTTAGCTGCTTGATCGCCTTCGCGCTCATTTGTGAATAATTGGCGTCGATGACGAAACGAGCGAGGTCCTGAACCTCAGTCATGGGCTAACCTCCCGGTTGATTGCACAACGATGGCGTTACATAGTAAGGATACCCTTACTAGTGCGGCGTGGCGGTGTGATGTGCGGCATACCGGAATGATCGTCAGCTGCGACGGCCTCACCGGCTTGCCGGATGCGATTGGGGCCAATGATGGTGTGTTGGCAGCACTCGCGGCCTCGAAACCGGGGGTGCCAGGCAACGCGACTACGAGTTGGGGCAGGCCAACGCCGAGGTTGCTCAATTGTCAGAAGCCTGCAGGAAGGTGGTGTGGGTCCAGGGAAAAGAAGGCTGAAGCTGAGTGGCCGGGTCCCACGCCGTGTCGATGCGGCCACCAAAGCCGGCCTGCCGGACCTGGTCGATGAGGCGGTGAGAGCGGCTGGACGATCCGGGCTGCTGGTCGACATCGGCGTCCATTCCTCGACAGAACCGCCCGGCATAAAAGGCTGTGGCGCCCGGGGTTGGCCCTCAGTGCCGAGGCGACCACCAGAATTCGAGTTGGATGTTGTCCGGATCACGAAAAACTAGGGCTGCACCGTTAGCGGTGTCTTCCACTGGGGAGTGCACGACGTTCAAGCTCGCGAGCTGCCTTTCCCAGATATCGAGATCCATCCGTTCGGTGACACTGAATCCGATGTGGTCTAGTCCCACGTTCCGGTCGTCAAATCGGGCGACCGGCACAACCGTGTGCTGGTTGAGTCCGATCACGAGGCCGGTGGCCTCGTGCAACAGCACGATCATGATGCGGTTGTCCAGATCGACGCGTCGCAGCCGCTTCAGGCCCAGCACCTCGCTATACCACGTTGCACTTGCCTCCACGTCGGAAACGGACAGATCGATGTGCGACGGCGTGCCGAATACAGGCATGGGCTTCTCCTCTTTTACCTTCAGGCTATCTCTGGGCCACTGGTCGCAGGCTCTGGATCTGTGATGTGGCGCCGGTCTTCGGCTGCATCCGGAATGAGGGGATCGCGGCGAGGGGCCGATTCGCTCCTCTTTTGCCGAGTGTGAGGATCAGATGGACTGGCTGTAGCCGAAGAACTCGTGGTCGTTGTTGTAGCCGCCCTGGCCGCCGCCGACGTCGGAGAAGTGCTCGACGAACTCGATCCCCTTGATCCATTTGACCATTTTGAAACCGAGCTGCACCTCATTGCGCAGCCGCAACGGTGCACCATGACCGAACGATAAAGCTTGGCCGTTCATGTCGTAGGCCAGCATCGTCAGGTCGTACGACATCTGCTCGATCGGCTGCGCGTCGTAGTAGGTGCCGCCGTCGGACCCTTCCCCGAACGAGTAGAAGATCACCCATTTCGCTTTGCTTTGCGGCTTGACCAGATCCACGATGGTCTGCATTGAAACGCCGCCCCATTTGGCGACGCCCGACCAGCCCTGGATGCAGAAGTGCTGCGTGATCTGGGTGTGCTGGACAAGATTGCGCAACTGAACCAGGTCGAGTTCGACCGGATTCTCCACCAGCCCGTTAACGCGCAGCCGGTAGTCGGCGAAGTTGCGCTCACGCAATGCCACATACTCCGTGCTGTCCGGATACTTTCCGTTGTGCCAGAAGTAAGGGGAGATGTCTTTCTCCGTGTACTGCTTGGGATTGGCGTCAATGTGTTCGAACAAGCGTTGCGCCGGCCCGATCAGCGCGTATCCGACTTTCTGGATCGTGCGCGGATACCGGTATGTGACCGGCGTGGCCGCAACCCAGCCGACGACGACCACGACCATGGACGCGGCGAAAATCCAGAAACCCACCCAGGAGTCATCGTTGCGGCTGGCGTACATGTGGTTCAGGTTCTGCAGGGCGCCCGTGGCCATGACGAGCGTCACGTGGATGATGATGAACCCGACGAACCACACCATGACAAAGAAGTGCAGCGAACGCGCGACCTGGATGCTCAGCACCCTGCTGACCCAGTGGAACTTGGTCGATAGCGCCGGTGACATTCCGAGCCCGGTGATCAACGCAAGCGGAGCTGCGATGAACACGGTGATGAAGTAGGCGATCAGCTGCAGGCCGTTGTAGTTGGTCCAACCCGTCTCCAGCGGCCAATTCATGGACAAGTATTGAATCGCGACCGAGATCGAGTTCGGGATGACATCCGAGTGCAGCGGGACCAGCCGAACCCACTGACCGGTGCTGAAGATGAGTACATAGAAGACGATGCCGTTGGCCAGAAACAGTGTGTCGACGCCGAGGTGCCACCAGCGGGCCAGGCCGATCGTGTGCCTGCGCCCGGGCAGTCCGACGCCGGCCGGCAGGGTGATCGAATCTTCCTTCGCTGTGTAGAGCGGGTTGGCCGGGATCGGGTGCTGCATCCGGAACCAGTTCTTACCTGGCCCGCTGTTTCGGGTCCAGTACAGCCGCGGATGGTCGGCCAAGATCTGCCAGCCTGACCGGATGATGAAGATCATAAAGAACAGGTTGAGGAAGTGCTGCCAGCCCACCCACGCCGGGAACCCGACCGGCGCCCAGGAGGGCAAATCGGATGTGCCCGGGTAGGTGTGCATGAAGTCCTGCACGGCGGGGATATCCCGAACACCCCTTGCGACCGCGATAGCGGCTACGAGCAGCACAAACCCGATCGGGATGAGCCAGAGCAAATTGAACCACTTGGTACGTCCAATACGGATACGCGGTGCGACGCCGTACTGAGCTGGA
This sequence comes from Mycobacteriales bacterium, assembly GCA_038242595.1. Taxonomy (GTDB): domain Bacteria; phylum Actinomycetota; class Actinomycetes; order Mycobacteriales; family Nakamurellaceae; genus Nakamurella. The sequence goes on along the minus strand of JBBSRY010000231.1, from coordinate 1,795 downwards.
ATACTGCCTGCCCAATCCGCGTCGATGATGTCTTCGCTCTTTTTGGTGAGTTCCGATCGGTAACTTCGCAGGATCTCGGGGAACTCATCGGTTGCTGGCGTGGGGATATCTTTTGGGGAGGGACGGCCTTCTGTGTTCACTTTGCTCTTGCTCTATCTATTCGACGATTTTGCCGACGACCGAGTCGTCGACGGACGGGATTAATCGGGCGATCTCCTCCGGAGTGTCCACAACCGGCTCCTGTGCGGGCAGGGCATCGCGCAACCACACCATGTTCACCTTGAGTGTCGGGTCAACTGCGGGGTAGTCGGAGCGGTGGTGTGCAGCGCGCGTGTCGGTGCGTGCCAGGGCTCTAGCCTTCGCCAAACCAGCACGGAGGCCCTCATCGTTGCGGATCACGCCGGCTTGTTCGCTCACGAGGTGGCGGTTGGCCCGCTGCATGCTACGGACGTTGTCGTAACCGCGACCTTCCCGCAGCGTGTCGAACTCCTGCCGCGCCTCCGCCACCGCGTCATGGCTTCGAACCTGGGCGGGAACACCTGTTCGTGCACGTGGGTGGAGAACAGCAGCGTGGTGTTCATGTTGATGCCCTGACCGATCAGCTGCCGGATCGCCGGGGTACCCTCGACAGTGCCGGGAACCTTGATCATCAGATTCGATCGGTCGACGGCCGCCCATAACCGTTGCGCCTCCGCGACCGTGCCGTACGGTGTAATGGGCCAGGTCGGGTGCCGCCTCCATGCTCACATACCTGTCGCCGGCATCCGTGTCTTCATACACCCCACGCAGCAGATCGGCCGCCTGCCGCAAATCGGCGATCGCCAACCCCTCATATACCGTCCTGGGGTCCGCCGTCATACCATCCGATACGGATGCGGCCTGCGCCTGGGCCAACGCGTCGTCGCAGTCGGTTGAGTCGACGATGGCCTTCTCGAAGATCGATGGGTTGGATGTCACCCCGGACAACCCGTCCTCGCGGACCATCTGTTCGAACTCGCCGGAAGTCAGCAGACTGCGGCGGATGTCATTGAACCAGACACTCTGCCCCAGGGCACCGATCTCACTGATCCGGCTGGTTCTCCGCTCTGCAGAAGATGCCATCACAATCTCAGTCCTCGCGTTCGCTGCCGGGTGATAGCCCGAGGGTGGCCCTGGCCTCGCGGATCATCTGGTGGGTGAAACCCCATTCGTTGTCGTACCAGGCCATGATCTTGACTAGGGTGCCATCAACCACCTGTGTCAGATCCAGGTTCACCACCGATGCGTGCGTGTCCCCAATGATGTCGGAGGACACCATCGGGTCTGTCGAGACGCCGAGAATGCCCAGATATCGTGGCGTTTGTGCCTCCTCGGTGAACACCGCATTGACCTCCTCCACACTGGTCGGACGCGCCGTGACCACGACAATGTCGGCGATGGAGCCAACCTCGACCGGGGCGCGGATCGCGACACCATCGAACAGGCCGGCCAAATCCGGCAGCGCACGGATGGTCGCCTGGGCGGCGCCGGTCGGCGCCGGCACAAGGTTCGCCCCGCCGGCCCGGCCGCGCCGGAAATTCTTATTCGGCGAGTCCACCAGGCTCTGTGTTGCGGTGTGGGCGTGGATCGTGGTCATGATGGCTCGCTCCACCCCCAAACGCCGCGTCGCGATCTCGATCACCGGGGTGATGCAGTTCGTCGTGCAACTGGCGCAGGAGATGATCTGCGGGTGCCCATCGGGCCGGTTCACCCCGTGCACCACCGTCGGTACCGTGTCGGACTTCGTCGGGGCCGACAAGATGACAAACGAGGCACC
>JBBSRY010000230.1:0-4886 GCA_038242595.1 Mycobacteriales bacterium | reverse complement strand
TGTTGTGTGCATTTCTTGCGTCGTCTGCGTTGTCTGCATCGTTCGCGATGCCGCTGCACCAGGACGGTTCGCCACTGAGAACCCCGCGTGGGGTCAGCACAATATCCGTGCCATGCAGATCAAGTAATCGGATCTTCCGGTCACCGAACTGCCGTTGACTGACATTGGTTGTCAAGGAGCGGTTTCGTCTCTGGCGTTGGTTCGATGGTTGTTGCTTCGGTGTAGGAGATGTCTTGATCAACCTGGTCGGTGAAGGGGCGGACAATCGCCCAGGCCATGGTGCTGTTGCATCTTTTCTGGTGACTCTTTCCTGGCCCCAGGGAATGAGTTCGATACTCTCGATCACCGTCCGCCCGCCGGCTGGAACCGGACTGAGCACAGACTCCGGCCCCAGCAAACCCTGAATTCTGGCCAGCACCCATCCAGCGCGTTGATCGTCCTCTCCGGAGGAACCCCACAGTCCGTACTGAATGAAACCTGCCCCCACCGCCTCAACCGGCTCCAATGTGAGTCGGGTGATTCCGCCCGGGCCTGTTTCATCGTTATCAGTTGCTGTTTGGGCAGCGGTGGCACGCGACGAAGTCAACCAACCGTCCAGCTGCCACCGCAACCGATCTGCCGTTGCCGCCGGTGTCAGCGGTGCGGCACATCGCCAGGTTCGTGAGAGTTGTTTCCCGGTTTCGGTACTGGCGCTGATGGTGAGTCTGGTGCAAGCCAGGCCGGCGGCGGCCAACCGTTGATGAAACCTCTCGGCCAATGCTCTGGCAGCAAACGCGGCGGTATCCACTCTTTCCAACGGCGGATCGCAGATCTGCTCGATGGTCAGATCGGCGGGAATCTGGCGGCGGGAGACATTTCGCTCTGCTTTGCCCTGGGCAAGCCGATGCGCCACCACCGCGTCAGCACCAAATCTGGTAGCGACTTTAATCTCCGGGAGTGTGGCAAACGCGGCGAAGGTATGGATTCCCAAGCGCTGCAATAAGTCCACTAGTTCAGCCCGCTCCGGTGGGGAAATGGCTGATTCTCCAGCTAATTCACCAATGGGCAATTCAGCGCAGAATCGAGTTGCCTCATCGACTGGGACAATGGTCGAATGTCTGGCTGCCAATACTGCCACCGATAGCGAATCAGCGACTCCGATCCGACATTCGATATCCATCGATTCCACCGCGTCCGTAATGCTTTCCGCCGCACCCTGCTCACTGCCGAAGTAACGGGCCGGGCCGCGAGCCGGGCAGGCGACCATACCCGGTCGTAAAATTTCCAGCCCAGGCGCCAACGATTCCACCAGAATCGCCACTGATTCGAATTCGCGTGCATCACGTTCCTGGTCGGCATGCAGAATCAGCAGGTCAGAGCAGCGAGATTGAGCCTCGCGTCGCCGTTGTCCGATTGCCACTCCTTCCGCTCTGGCAGCGGCCGAACATGCTGTTACTCGATTTGCCGAAAAGACAGCGGCAGCAACACTTCCCCGTATTCCTGCCTGCTTCATCGCGGTGACCACCGGCCAGTCGGGACACCACATCACCAACGTTCTGGTGCGGGTAGTTTCCGTGTCCATCAGGCACTCTCGTCAAGGCAGAACATTCCTGGCCGACTACCCAGGTCGTGCAGTTCTTGTTGATCGTGCAGTTCTTGCTGATCCAGCGGCTCTTGCAGGTGCGGCTGGTCCTGACCAAAGTTGATGGATGAAGCGATCAGAGTAGCGACATTGTCCATCAGCACAAATCTTTCACCCAACCATTGGGGGCGGATGCTGTCGGGATCGTCTATCGCGGCCGGAAGCACTGGCGCCCCCTCCGGCGATAGCGGACGAACATTCGGTACCACTATCCCGTCCGGGCGGCGGAAGACTGCCAACAGCTCCCCACCACATAGAGGCGATGCCTCTATGCGGAATCCACCCTCGTGAACCGCCATATGGTGAAACCTGCACAGCAATATTAAATTGTCCCGTTCGGTTGGCCCCCCTTGAGACCAATGCTGGATGTGATGCGCCTCCAGATGGCTCCGACGGTGACATCCAGGGAACCGACATCCACCGTCCCGCACTCGCAACGCCCGTCGCAGTGGTGGCGAAATCTTCCGGGTACGGCGACCAACATCCAGCACTCCCTTACCTGTCCCCTTGATCATTGCCAACACAGCGGCATCACAGGAGATCCTTTGTGTTGCAACCGTATCCATGCCTGGACCATCTGATAATTGACAGATGACCTGATCAACCGCCACACCATCGACGGGTGCGACATCTTGGCCCGCCGAATCAGGAGTAGCCCGGTCCACAGTGACCGGGTCCATGGCTACCGAGTTGATGACCACCGGGCCAGTGTCCATCGATGCGGAAAAGGTGGTGGCATCAACGTGCAAAACCACCAGATTGCGGTCGTCACCGGAACTATCATCGTTGCCGGACTGCAACGCCGACGCACAAATCGCCACCACAGAATCGGCCACGCTCATCCGTTGAAAATCGATATCCATCCGATCAGCGTCCGCAGCCTGCAGACCACGTTCCTCGGACCCCGGAGCCGGTTCTTGGTTGGCCGCCTCGATGGCTGCCATCACCAATGCGCCCTCATCGGCCGGCAACCTGGCGGACAACACCAACATTCCATCGTCGTCCCAATACACCCTGGCTCGCCGCGAACGCTGTTGATCTCGACCCGCACCATCTGCTTTGCGATAACCGCGAACTGTCCGTTCAAGTTGGGATGCAGTCTGAATGATTGCCAGGTTCAGCAACGTCTGTTCATCGATTCGATCTGACACCCTGGTGATGGCGCGGACCTTGGAATAGGACAACACACCGGCTGAAAATTCTGCACGGACGAGCGGCAGGCCGTCCAGTTTGCGAGCGATCCGGACGTGCTCCCGGGCCGCTGCCGGCGACATACTGCATGCCCAGGCCAACCAATGTGCGCAGGATTTAAGACCGTAGTGAGCCCACCCCTCCCTTCGATCGAACTCCAGAAGAAGACGCAACAACGCGCAAGTGGCAACAGCTATCCGCCCGGCACTGGAACAGATCTGCGCCTCCAACTGGTGAAGCGGAATTTCTGCTGGTCGGTCACCTGGACCATCCGGCTTCCCAGTAGCCTGAACTGCGGAAAGACTCCCTTGTTCCAATCCAATCACCCCTCAACTCGAACATGGGTTCGATGTTAGCGGGTGGGTCCGACAATGGGATTTTGACCGTTTTGTCGTATCGATTCTGGGTGGCCGTGTGAGTGCATTTCCCTTTCACTTGGTACTCAATTGTGCGTCGATCTGAAACCTGCGGGACATGCATCGAGTTCAGCACTGCGCTACCCGTCCGACTGAGGCTCGGTGAGCCCGCCGAGCAGACAGCAGCGCTGCCAGCCAACCAGGCCGGGCGGGCAGGCAGGGGCAGATTGCCGGCAGGGCAGGCAGGGCAGATAGGGCAGCCGAGATAGCCGGCCGAGCAGGAGTGTGCACGAGACAGCGAACCGGCGTCTGGAGGATGGCCTGGTCGGGAATAATGCGCCCAGCCAGCCGGAACAGCATGGGTGGGCGAGTTGCGTCAAATCTCATGAGATGAATCTTGCAAGAGCGGACCAAATGTTTCCGCGGAAGCATTTCCGGTCAGCTCCGGATCGATGAACAGAGCGACAAACCGAGCGCGGATACGTTTCCGCGGAAGCATTTAGCCTGCCCCACGACCCCGTCAACGATTCCGCGGAAGCTTCCGAACGCGAGCTCGGGCGGACATTGTGGACCTTCCCGCAGATCAGGCAATCCAGCCCCAAATCGGCGTGGTCTCATCGCCGGTCATAGCGTGCAAATTCCGATCTCAGCCACCCAAGAACACCACCTACATTCCGGATAAGGAAATGCACACAGATGTTGAGGTCACCTGCTGACAGAATGCAGTGGTGACCGAACCACATTCCGTTGCGCTGATCAGATCAGACGAACTCACCAACCGGGCGCCATACGCCTACGCCGCGGTGGCCGGAAATCTGGTGTTCACCGCCGGCGCCTGTCCACTCGATGAACAGGGCAAAACCGCTGCCCTCGGAGATATTCCCGGCCAGACAGCCGTGGTGATGGACAACCTGGAAACTGCGCTCCGGGCTGCCGGCGCCGAACTGACCGACGTGGTAAAGACGACCGTCTACGTCGCTTCCAACAATCGCCAGGACCTGGTTGCTGCTTGGGATGTGGTCAGTCAAAGATTCGGTGCCCACGATGCCCCCAGTACACTGCTCGGTGTGGTCGTACTGGGGTATCCGGACCAACTGGTGGAAGTCGAGGCCATCGCAGTGCGAAAGAGTTAGCCCGCGTTGGCTGTCACGATGGTCAGTTCGGTTGGCGTCGTCATCGGCGCGGCGGTCACCATGACCCGGCCGGACGATCCAACACCTTCACCGCTCAACAGAATCCGCGCTTCCCGATATTGGCCTTGAGCACGTCGTCCGCGTAGCCGAACAACCAATTCACGATCACGCAACCGACCGTGCCCCAATCCCATCCCGCTCCACGCTTCGACCGCGACCGACAGCGACAGATCAGCCCCTTCCCAGTGACCCACCGATACCAGCACGGTGCCACGTTGCCGCAGCCGGGCATTGAGCACCCGCAGCCGGGCCGGGGCGGCCAACGGTCCATGGTGAGCGGCGACAGCAATCACATCGACACCATCGGCCAATACCGAAAGTACTTGCAGCACATCCACTCCAGGGTTCGGGATCATCACCACCCTGGCCAGGTCCACGCCTAACTCGGCGGCTGCTTGAAACCCCAGATCGGGCATGCCCACCAGAGCTGCCCACGGCTTGCTGGGGCCGGCCAATAGGGTGAACAAGAGACTGGTGACGCCGTTACTGTTCTCGTCGGGCACCAGGCTGACCACCCCACCCTTG
>JBBSRY010000229.1:0-4899 GCA_038242595.1 Mycobacteriales bacterium | reverse complement strand
TGGCGATCACACCGGCAACCCCGCTGTCGGTGCAGACCTGAAGCACCTCGGCGATGGCCTCGTCGGTCAGATCTGGCGCGATTTTCACCAGTAGTGGAACTGCGGCGCCGGTGGCCTTCAGCGAGGTGGCCTCCCGGTTCAGCGCGCTCAGCAGTTCCAGCAGGGGCCCCTTATCCTGCAGTGACCGCAGACCGGGGGTATTGGGAGATGACACATTGACCGCAATGTAGTCGGCATGTTGATGTACCAAACGCAACGACGTCAGGTAGTCGGCGGTGGCCTCATCCACCGGCGCCACCTTGGACTTACCCAGCGAAATCCCCAGTGGCACACCGATCTTGCCGAGCTCGGTCAACCGATCGGCCAACGCCGCGGAACCGGAGTTGTTGAAGCCCATCCGATTGATGATGCCTTCGGAGGCCTTGAGCCGGAACAGTCTCGGCTTCTCGTTGCCGGGCTGGGCCCGCGCGGTGACGGTACCAACTTCGACAAACCCGAAACCCATTGCCGGCCACGCTTTCAGTGCCAGACCGTCCTTGTCGACGCCGGCTGCCAGCCCGACAATTCCGGGGAAATCGACACCGAAGGCAGTGCGCGGGGTCGTCGCCGTACTGAGCAGACGTCGAAGGACGGCCAGACCGGCCGGCTTGCCCGCGAGCCCGCCGAGCCACTTGAGTGTGCTGTGATGGGCCACCTCGGCATCGCCGCCGCCGAGCCGGAATAGCACCGGTTTGGCCAGCCGGCGATATCCAAGGTCCAACAGACTCATTTAGACCGCACCTACGGTGGCCGCCGCGTCGGCCTGCGCCTGCACCGCATCGATCAGAATTTTCTGCAGCGACTGCAGCGATGCCACTCCGATCACCTGCCGGGTCAGTGCCTCAATTCCTTGAATCGCGGCCGCCGCACCGGCAACCGTGGTGATGCAGGGGATATCGGCAGCAATCGCGGCAGTCCGGATCTCGTATCCATCGATCCGCGGACCGGATTGGCCGTAGGGCGTGTTGATCACCAAGTTCACCTCACCGGCGTTGATCATCTCCACCACATTGCCGGCGCCCTCGTAGTGTTTGCGGACCACCTGCACTTCGATACCGTTGCGCCGCAACATTTCTGCGGTACCTTCGGTAGCCAGCACGGTGAATCCGAGATCGGCCAATCGCTTGATCGGGAAGACCAACGACCGCTTGTCCTTGTTGGCCACCGAGACGAACACCGTGCCCGAGGTTGGCAGTGATCCGTAGGAACCGGCCTGGGACTTGGCGAACGCCGGTCCGAAGGCCGCGTCGATGCCCATCACCTCACCGGTGGAACGCATTTCCGGTCCGAGTAGTGAATCCACTCCGGCGCCATCGGCGCGGCGAAACCGATGGAACGGCATCACGGCTTCTTTGACTGCCACCGGGGCACCGTCGGGCAGGGTGCCGGCGTCGCCGATCGGCGACAGCATGCCCTCGGCCCGCAGTTCGGCAATGGTGGCGCCGGCCATGATCCTGGCCGCCGCCTTGGCCAGCGGCCGCGCTGTGGCCTTCGAGGAGAACGGCACCGTCCGAGAAGCCCGTGGATTTGCCTCGATAACAAAGAGGGTCTCGTCCTTGAGCGCATATTGCACATTCATCAGACCGCGGACCTTGATTCCGAAGGCCAACGCCTCGGTGGATTGGCGAACCTTGGCGATATCGGTGCGGCCCAGGGTGATCGGCGGCAGCACACACGCCGAGTCGCCGGAGTGCACACCGGCTTCCTCGATGTGCTCCATCACGCCGCCCAGGTAGACCTCGGTGCCATCGCACAACGCGTCGACGTCGATTTCGATCGCATCGTCGAGGAACCGGTCGACCAGAACCGGGTGGGCGTCGGTGATCTCGGTAGCCCGGTCGATGTAGTCGGCCAGTGACGCCTCGTCGTAGACGATCTCCATGCCACGGCCGCCCAGCACGTAGGAGGGTCGCACCAACACCGGGTAGCCGATTCCGGCGGCGACATCCCGGGCCTGCGGGAATGATGTCGCCAGGCCGAAGTCCGGGGCCGGCAGTTGCGCCGAGTTGAGCAGGTCGCCGAATCGTCCGCGGTCCTCGGCCAGATCGATCGCATCCGGCTGGGTACCGAGTACTGGAATCGGTAGCCGGGTACCTGATCCGTCTCGCTGCACGATCATTGCCTCGTCGATGATGCCGGCGAGTTTGAGCGGGGTCTGGCCACCCAGGGTGACGATCACACCGGCCACGGTCCCCGATTCCTGTTCGGAGGCAATGACTTCCAGCACGTCTTCAGCGGTCAGCGGTTCGAAGTACAACCGGTCGGAGGTGTCGTAGTCGGTGGACACTGTTTCTGGATTGCAGTTGATCATGACGGTTTCGAAACCGGCCTCGCGCAAAGCCATCGCCGCGTGCACACAGGAATAATCAAATTCGATTCCCTGCCCAATCCGGTTGGGCCCGGAACCCAGGATGATGATCTTCTGTTTTTCCGTCTGCCTGGCCACTTCTGTTTCCGCGGCCGGGTCGGTTTCGTACGCCGAATAATGATAGGGCGTGGAGGCCTCGAATTCGGCGGCGCAGGTGTCTACTGTTTTGAAAACCGGTCGTACCCCGAGCTTCCAGCGCAATTCCCGGACCGCTTCCTCGGTGTTCAATGCGGTGTCGCCGGCCTTGGCCCGCAATGCGGCGATCTGCAGATCGGACAGTCCGTAGCGTTTGGCTTCGCGAAGCAGATCTGCATCCACCGTCTCGGCGGCGCAGATTTCGTTGCCGATCTCCTGGATCAACTCGATCTGGTCCAGGAACCAGGGGTCGATGTGGGTGGCCTCGTGGACCTGCTGCTTGGTGGCGCCCCAGCGCATGGCGCGTTCGACGCCCAAGATCCGGCCGTCGGTCGGGATGCTGATCTCCTTGAGAAGTGCTGCCAGGTCGCCACTATCGGGGTCCGGGGTGGTCCAGAAGCCCAGACTCTTGGTCTCCATGGATCGCAATGCCTTACCAAAGGCCTCGGCGAAGGAACGGCCGATCGACATCGCCTCCCCCACCGACTTCATCGTCGTGGTCAGGGTTTGGTCAGCGCCGGGAAACTTCTCGAAGTTGAATCGCGGAATCTTCACCACCACATAGTCCAGGGTTGGCTCGAAGGCGGCCGGTGTTGCCTTGGTGATGTCATTGGAGATTTCGTCAAGGGTGTAGCCGATGGCCAATTTGGCGGCGATCTTGGCGATCGGAAAACCTGTTGCCTTGGAGGCCAACGCCGATGAGCGAGAAACCCGCGGATTCATCTCGATGACGATCATCCGCCCCGTTTGCGGGTTGATCGCGAACTGAATATTGCAACCACCGGTTTCGACACCAACGGCGCGAAGCACTTTCAGTCCCAGGTCGCGCATGTCCTGGTACTCCCGATCGGTCAGTGTCATGGCCGGCGCCACCGTCATCGAATCACCGGTGTGCACCCCCATTGGGTCGATGTTCTCGATGGAACAGACCACCACCGCGTTGTCGGCGCAATCACGCATCAATTCCAGTTCGTACTCTTTCCACCCGAGCACAGATTCTTCGATCAGCACCTCGGTGACCGGTGAGGCCGACAACCCCAGCGAGGCCAACCGCTCCAAATCCTCCGGTGTATAGGCCATTCCGGAACCAAGTCCGCCCATCGTGAAGGACGGCCGAATGACCACCGGCAAGCCCAGCTTGGCCACTGTCTCGCGGACCTCTTGCATCGAGTGGCAAACAGCGGAATCCGGTACGTCACCACCGATTTCGCGGACGATGTCCTTGAATATCTGCCGGTCCTCACCGCGCTGGATGGCCGGGATGTCAGCGCCGATCAACTCAACATGGTGCTTGGTGAGAATGCCGGCCGCGTCCAGGGCGATGGCGGTGTTGAGCGCGGTTTGCCCACCGAGAGTGGCCAAAATGGCATCAACGGGGAAGCCGAGCTCACGCTGGTCGATGATCACCTTCTCGACGAACTCGGCGGTGATCGGCTCGACATACGTGGCGTCGGCGAATTCCGGATCGGTCATGATCGTCGCCGGGTTGGAGTTGATCAGGCTGACCCGGATGCCTTCTTCGCGAAGCACCCGGCAGGCCTGCGTTCCGGAGTAGTCGAACTCGCAGGCCTGGCCGATGACGATCGGCCCGGAACCGATCACCAGGATGTGCGAAATGTCGGTGCGGCGTGGCATATCAGTTGACCTCTGCGGTGGCGTTGGTGGGTGCGGCGTGCCTGGGCTTTGCTCCCCGGTCGGCGGCCATCAGATCGATGAACCGGTCGAACAGGTATCCGGCGTCATGCGGTCCGGCGCTGGCCTCTGGGTGGAATTGGACCGAGAACGCCGGCACCTGAAGACAGGTCAGTCCTTCGACGACGCCATCATTGAGCGAGCTGAAACCGACCTGAACATCGCCGAATTCGGTGCTCAGGATCTCTCCGGCCGGTGCTTGGACGGCGAAGCCATGATTCTGACTGGTCACCAGCACCTTGCCGGTGTGGTGATCCATGACCGGTTGATTGATTCCACGGTGCCCGAATTTCAGTTTGTAGGTACCGAAACCCAGCGCCCGACCGAGGATCTGATTCCCGAAGCAAATTCCGAACAGCGGGATCCGGCGGCGCAAAATTTCTTTGGTCAACTCCACCGCCGAGTCTGCAGTTGCCGGGTCGCCCGGACCGTTGGAGAAAAAAACACCATCTACGCCAAGGGCTTCGATTTGCCCGATGGTGGTGTCGGCCGGCAGCACGTGGGTGGTGATTCCGCGGGCCGCGAAACTGCGCGCAGTATTGGCCTTGATACCCAGATCCAGGGCGGCCACCGAGAATCGGGATTCACCGATCGCCGGCACCGTATAGGGCTCGGGTGTGCTGACCTCGGCGGTCAGGTTGGCCCCGGCCATGCCCGGGGTGGCC
>JBBSRY010000228.1:0-4900 GCA_038242595.1 Mycobacteriales bacterium | reverse complement strand
GGGGTCAGCACCAAACGGCTGATCCTTTTCGCCCCGGATGGGGCCGGTTGGAGCGAGATTTCGGCCAACTGGGAAAATGTGGTCCATCACCCCTCACAGGCGGGAGCGGGACTTTCCGATGTGGATTACGGCACGATCGTCGACTCCATCGGCAACTCGGTGTGACCGAAGACGCTGACCTGCAAGTGATCTCATCAACCACCCTGCCGAATGGGCCTGCCGCACTTACCACCGCGCCGGATGAGGCGCCCTCGGCGGCCACCCCGTCTCCGGGCATTCCTCCATTTTCAGGGCCTACGGCTGCCGGTGTCGAGAACGACAACCTCAAGGTCAGGCCGCACACCATTACCGAAGAAACCGCCGAACCACCCGGCCAGATCGCCGAGAGCGAAGAGCAAACCGAGCAGGCCGTTGAGCAGTACCCGGAGACCGAAGACACCGATGCTGCTGACCCCGGGGCTCAGGCGGTCGCTGCCTCGACACCGCCCGTGGCGCCAGGACAATCGCCATGGTTTCACGACAGCGGCAACAGGGCGTTCGGTTTCAACCTGGCCAAAATCCTTGACCGCGGTGAGGACGCCGATCCCATCGCGCGGGTCGGGCAGGGGCTCGCACTTGCAGGCGTATTCGATGGGATGGGCGGGGCCGGCGGCACTGAGTACGCCACACCAACCGGGAGACACACCGGTGCTTACCTCGGATCGCGAACCGCACGTAACGTAGTAGACACCCGGATGGCCCAGTTGATTGCTGATCCCATCTTCGAGGTCGCCACCGTCGCAGCGGAGTTGCAAAAATGCGTTCACACCGCTCTGACGAACCAGCTGACCGACCTGGCTGCCCCACCAAGCGGGTTACGGTCCAAGCTGCTCCGAGCGTTGCCCACCACGATGGCGCTGGTTGCGTTACGTCAAAATGAACCTGACACGACAAGCTGGGAATGCTCGGCATTCTGGGCCGGTGATTCCCGCGGCTACCTGCTCGACCCGCAGCGGGGACTACAACAGATCACCGCCGACGATTTGCGCGACCCGGGGGATGCCCTGGCCAATCTTCATCAGGACTCAGTATTGAGCAACGCGATATCAGCCGGCAGAGCCTTCCAGATTCGCCACACCTCGATGAACGTGACATCACCATTCATTGTCCTGGCCGCCACCGATGGCTGCTTCGGTTACCTGCCGACGCCGATGCATTTCGAGCAGTTGGTGCTACAGACGCTGCAGTCGGCGCTCAACGCGCAGGAGTGGTCAGCTGCATTACAGACCCACATCACCGAGGTCACCGGCGACGACGCTGCGCTCGCCGTCATCATCGTCGGCGCCGAATTCGCCGACATGAAACAAGCTCTGCAGCCTCGGACAGCGCTGGTTGCTCACCGATGGGTGAAGCCGCTAAATGCACTGTCCGATCAGATACAGCTACTCGAGGATGAACTCGCCGCTGTGAAAAAGCAGCAACAAGCAGTGACCGAGAACCTCTGGAACCAGTACCGCCCAGACTACGAAAACCACCTCGAATCCTTGGAGAGGAACGGATGAAGGCCGGAGATGTGGTCGGTGGTTACACCCTCCTCCAAGACTTTTCCGTCGTCGGTGCCGGGTTGAGCGAATGGACCTTCGCGAGCCGGGATGGCCGGGACTATTTTTTGAAACGATTTCTCAGTCCCACCTACCCAGATGAGAATGCACCTGGTAGCGCCCGTACCAAAGAACGAAAGCGGGCGCGCTGCGCCGTATTTGAATCTCATCACCGCGGTATCAAGGCCGCGCTGGCACCGGTCACCCGTTACGGCGGGAATCTGATTGCCACCCTCGACTTTTTCCGGGACGGCGCCAAATATTACAAGGTCACCGAAAAAATCGACGTCGCAGGTCTGAGTACAGCCAACATCGATGCTCTGGACCTGCCTCCAAAATTGGTGCTGCTGAAAACCGCCGCGTACAGCCTCAAGATCCTGCACAACCTGGACATCGTGCACAGTGACCTGAAACCGGGCAACCTCCTGGTCAAACGAACCGACCACGGCTACACCACCAAACTCATCGACTTCGACAGTTCATACATTGTCGGCAGCCCACCGCCACCGGAGGAGATCGTTGGCACGATGAACTACTACTCCCCAGAATTGGTGCGCTACATCCAAGGTGACGGCCCAACCCAGGACCTCACACCGGCCAGCGACGTATTCGCTCTCGGCTTGATCTTCTGCCAATACCTCACCGGATCGATGCCCACCTTCGACCCCACCCACCATGAGGCGGCCATCGCAGTGCTGAACGGCGCCGTCCTGACCATGCCCGAGAGCACACTACCGGCAACGTTGATCGAACTGACCCAGCAAATGCTGCTGGCCGACCGGGTCAGCCGACCGACCGTCGATCAAGTGCACGCCTCCCTGCTCGAGCTCGGCAGCGGAACTACCGTGGCCCGCAAACCCCGCCCCCCGGTGCCGCCGGCGACACCATCAACGTTGCGCGGAAAAGGGCTGCGGCTAGCCGGTTCCGGTCAGGTACGGCCACCAAGCGGCCCCGGGGTCGCACCTGATGGATTATCCACAAACCCCACCAGATCGGGCAGATCAGCAGCCCCGACGGCACCAACCGCGGACGCCTTAAAAGCGACCCCAACCGGGGCAGCCGGCAAGCTTGTCGGCAAAATTCTCAACCGGGTGGATCGGCGACGTCGATGAACGGGATATGGCGCTGCGGTGTATGCGAAACCGTCAACGACGGTGGTCGCACCTGCGCGGCGTGCGGGGCGGACCTGACTCGAAGATCAGCCTTGACCACAACTGTTCGAACCCGGGTGACACCCGTCAGACCGCCGCCACCGCCGGTGATACCGGTGGCTCCCCTGGCCGAGCCTGTTCGCCGAGCAATCAGCCGCGAACCAGTAACGGAGGACGAGTGGGATGAGTACGAGGAGAGCAGCCGCCTCATACCCATCCCGATCCCGGGAGGCTGCCTGATGATCCGGACCGGGCGCTCCTGGTAACCCCAGGCCCGCGCACGGTCTAGTGTGCTGCGCCATCAATACGTTGTAATAGTCGCCTGATTGAGCTCAGGTTTCGGCGGCGGGTTTGATCCAAATGAATGGTTATCGACCTGCTCGGCTGCTCGTGCATTACGTTGATGGCCCCATCACCTGCGTCACCTCCTACTGAGTCGGAGCGGGTAACTGTCGCACGGGCAGACCCCACGTCGCGGAGTCCGGGTGAGGTCAAGACGTCCACCATCAATCGCAGGGTGGCATGTCACCCTGAAAATCGGTGGTGCACTTACTTATTGGGACTGCCATTGTTCTCTTTGACGTTCTGAGGATCTTCTTGATCAGGACAGGGCAGGGTGTCGTTTGGAGCTGCCAGTGCGGGGAAATAGCTGAGTTCTGTTGAAGGAGCAGCTTATTTACCGTGTATAGGGGGTAAGGGGTCAAGGCCCGCGTCGACCGGCCCGGGGTAACGGCACCACCGATGTAAAGGAATAGCGTTCGCATGAACAATTCTCAACCGAACGATATGAAGGAACGCGGCGGGCATCACGCAAGTCCGCAGGCCTCTGCGTCCACCACCGACGTGGCCAAGGAGCAGGCCGCGAAAGCGTCGGAGAAGGCGGGTGCGGCGGCTCAACAGGTAGCCGGGGTGGCCAAGGAGCAGGTTGGGCAGGTGGCCGGCGAGGTCGGTGATCAACTGAAGTCGTTGATCACCGAGTCGAAGTCGGAGTTCGCCGACCAGGCCCAGACCCAGCAGACACGAGCGGCGTCTGGTTTGCATTCCCTGGCTGATCAGTTGGGTTCGATGGCAGGTGGAGCCAAGGAGCAGGGTGTGGTCACCGATGTTGCCCATCAGGCAGCCCAGAAAGCGCATCAGGCTGCGTCCTGGCTCGAGGATCGGGAGCCGGGCGCGGTTTTGGGTGAGGTGCGCGCCTACGCTCGACGCCGACCCGGAATGTTCTTACTGGTAGCGCTGGGCGCCGGGGTTGTTGCCGGCAGATTTGCCCGTGGGCTCTCAGCTGACCCGAGCGCAGACCAGAACAACACCGCCGCCCCGACGACCACATCACAGCTGCCACCACTTGCCTCGCCCGGACCGGCGCCTGAGCTTGCCGTTACAGGTGAACCGTTTCCGTCGCTGCCACCGGCTGGTGACTACCGATGAGTTCCCCACTCCCGGGCCCGGGAACAACCGATCCGCGCCCACTGGGTGAGCTGATCGGAGAAATCACCGGTGATCTGTCCACCCTCCTGCGGCAGGAGGTGGAACTGGCGAAAGCGGAGCTGACGCAGTCGGCCAAACGGGCTGGCAAAGGCAGCGGCATGTTCGCCGGAGCCGGCATCGCCGGCCACATGGTGCTGGTGTTCCTCTCGGTTTCACTGTGGTGGGCCTTGGGCGTGCACATCGGCCTGGGATGGTCAGCGCTCATTGTCGCTGTCATCTGGGCGGTGGTAGCAGCGGTCCTGATCCTGCTGGGGCGCAAAGAGTTCGATGCGATAAAGGGATTGAAACGCACTAGTGAGACGGTCGGAAAAATTCCGAACGCTATTAAAGGTAACGAACAGGAGAACAGATGAGTACCGATCCGGATGTCATTCGCGCGCAGATTGCCGCCACCCGAAACGATCTGAGCAGCAACGTCAACGAACTGGAGGACAAAGTCACCCCCAGTCATATCGCCAAACGGCAGACCGACAAACTCCGTGACAGCGCGATGTCGGTAAAGGATCGCATCATGGGCGCCGCTGATGAGGTCAAAACCTCGGCGCAACAGACGCTTTCCTCGACCGGGCAGACGGCAGCAGATTCCCCGGGCAAGATTGTTGGCCAGACGCGAGGAAACCCGATGGCTGCCGGGCTTATCGCTTTCGGCGCCGGGATGCTGCTTTCCGCGCTCTTCCCCGCATC
>JBBSRY010000227.1:0-4906 GCA_038242595.1 Mycobacteriales bacterium | reverse complement strand
TCAGGCCGTGATGCCGGAAACCGATGTTGATGAGCACGTCGTTGCCGAGCACTGGCTGACCGATGTGTTCGAACCGGTGGTTGAGGCGATTCCGAAGCAGTTGGACGAGAAGCTCGAGCCGGCTGAGATTTTTCACGAGGTGCTCGAACATCGGTGGTTCCTCTCCGAAGCCGCCGGTAACGAGGTCAGCATCGAACGAGCCGTTCGGTCCTACGTCTGGAATATCTTGCCAAGCAGGCCGGATGAAAAGGCGATGCTGGACCCAGACCTGATGGGGATAGGCGCCATTGGCGACTACCAGGTGGATGAGGATGTCGATCAGGTGGAATCGAACGACAAGGAATGGCGTTTGGACCATTTGTAGCAGTACTGAGAGGAGATCAACAATGACAAGTTATGACGTACGTGGTGTGAGCCGTCTGTGGTGGGTGTTTGCTCTCCGCGGTGCTTTGATGGTGATTTTCGGTCTTCTGACCCTCTTTGTGCCAGGCATGACCGTGCTGGTGTTGGTGACCCTGTTCGGGATTTATTCGATCATCGACGGCGTCGTGGCACTGGGTTACGGCTTTAGCAACCGTAAGAATGGTCGAGCCGGAAGCTGGTTCGCCCAGGGCGCTTTCATGGTGCTGGTCGGTCTGTTTGCCTTGCTGTTCCCGGCGGCAATTACCGCTGCGGTGTTCATCATCTTGGGCATCTGGATCTTGGTGGTGGGTGCCGTAATCACAGCAACAGCACTGCGACTGCGCAAAGTTGGTGCAGCACACTGGGTCTGGTTACTGGTACTGGGCATTCTCGCCCTCATCGTCGCAGTGGTGATGGTGTTCCAGCCGGTCAGTACCGCGGTGTCCTTCGCCTGGGTGCTGGGCGTATTCGCCCTGCTCGGTGGAATCATGCTGATCAGCGCCGGTTTCCGGATGAAATCCCGAACCTGATACCTCTGCTCGTCGGTCGAGCGGGGCCGCCAGGCCCGTGTCGCGACCCGGGCCTGGCGGCCAACCCAGAGCTAAAGCGCGATCCCGACGTACTTGGTCTCCAGGTACTCGTTGATCCCCTCGGCGCCACCCTCTCGTCCGACACCGGAGGCCTTTACCCCACCAAAGGGTGCGGCCGGATTCGATACGATGCCCTGATTGATCCCGACCATCCCGGTTTCCAGTCGTTCGGCGACATTGATGGCACGGGTGAGGTTCTCGGTGAATGCATAGCCGACCAACCCGAACTCGGTATCGTTGGCCAACGCAATTGCCTCGTCGTCGGTGCCAAAGGTAGTTATCGGGGCGACCGGCCCAAAGATCTCTTCGCGGAAGATCTGCGCCGTGGGGGGCACATCGACCAGCACCGTCGGCTGATAGAAGTAGCCGCGGTCTCCGACGGTGTTGCCACCTGTCAGTACCCGTCCGCCGTGGTCGATCGCGTCGCTGACGAGTTCAGTAACCTTGCTGATCGCTGCACTGTCGATCAATGGCCCGACCTGGACGCCGTCATCAATGCCCCGGCCGATCTTCATGGCGCCCATCCGGGCAGCCAGTCGCTTGCCAAACTCCTCGGCAACAGACTCATGAATGATGAAACGGTTTGCCGCTGTGCAGGCTTCGCCGATATTGCGCATCTTGGCCAACATCGCGCCTTCGACCGCACGGTCCATATTGGCGTCTTCGAAGACCACGAATGGCGCGTTACCGCCGAGCTCCATCGAAATCCGTAGCACCTGTTCTGCGGACTGCTCGATAAGGCGTCGCCCGACTCCGGTGGAGCCGGTGAAGGTGAGTTTGCGCAGGCGCGGATCCCGAATAATCGGCTCCGAAACCGCTCCCGACTTGGAAGTGGTGATCACATTGACTACGCCGTCCGGTACACCGGCCTCGGCGAGCAAACCCGCGAAGGCCAGCATGGTCAACGGCGTTTGCGCGGCCGGCTTGACCACCATCGTGCAGCCGGCGGCCAGGGCGGGGCCAATCTTTCTGGTCCCCATCGCCAGCGGGAAGTTCCAGGGCGTGATCGCAAAGCACGGGCCGACAGGCTGTTTCATCGTCAACAACCGCGTACCACCGGACGGAGCGGTCGAGTAGGAACCGGAGATTCGCACTGCCTCTTCGGAGAACCAGCGGAGAAACTCGGCTCCATAGGTTACTTCGCCTTTGGCTTCGGCCAGCGGCTTTCCCATCTCCAGGGTCATCAGGAGCGCAAAGTCATCGGCTCGGGCGGTGATCAGCTCAAAGGCCTTGCGCAAAATCTCACCGCGAGCTCGCGGGTCGGTGGCCGCCCAGTTTCCGGCGGCATCGGTGGCGGCCGCCAGTGCGCTTTGACCATCTTCGGGGCTTGCGTCAGCCACTTCGGCCAGCGTCTCACCGGTGGACGGATCTTCAACTGGGATCGTGGCGCTGGTGGTCTGCCACTCACCGCCGATGAACAGCCCGGTGTTCACACCGGCCAGTACCTGCGAAATCCGGTCCGCGGACACACTCATCGTGGAAACCCTCCAGTTTTGTGGCGCGACCATGGGAACGGGGCCGCACCGGCTCACCTGATCCTGCCATGCGTGGTAGTGAATACAGCAGCGAGCCTGGCTCGCTCGGATGCTGGAAACTTGACCCCGGTGATCGGTGCCAAGTTTCCAGCATCCGCAGGCACGAGGTTGGTGTGGCGCCAGGCACCGGCCGGAGCCGCTATTCTTAGTCGGTCAGGTTCGCGGTTGGACCGGACGTGCCGCCTTAGCTCCAATTGGTAGAGCGCCGCACTTGTAATGCGATGGTTGCCGGTTCGAGTCCGGCAGGCGGCTCCACCCCAGGTCAGATGGACTCCCGCTATGCAGTGGTGGCGCAAATTGGCCCGCCATCAAGCTTTCTGACGCACGCGGGCCCGGTACGCCGGTCAGCAGAACAATGGCCTTCAGCCCGGCAGCTACCTAGAAATGCCGGACCATCAGCCCCGACGGCCCGGGCCGGAGCCCAGATCTTCCTGACTTCGGCGACTAGGTGCACCAGGAGATATGCAGATCCTTGGCGCACCCGCGAGGTCTGTAGGCGGGCCGGTCCGGGGCGTCGTCTCGGGTGCGAAACGCCCGCTTTGCCTCAATAGATCAGGCAACGACCCAGCGTTAGTCGTGTGTACTCACGCCGTCCTTTCAGGAACACCGCACCCATGTGCCTTCAAGCCGGTTGCACCGGTGACTACGCGGGGCGGTTCGCTATCGGGCTTGGGCGATCGGTCTTGGGTAGTCGCATCGCCACCGCAAACAATGCCAGCAGACACGTGGCCGACAGCAACGCCAAACCGACCGTGTAATGGCGGTCCAGAACGTTATAGGTGGCGCCAAGGACGAGCGGCGGGAAGAACCCACCGAGACCGCCTGCTGCGCCTACTATTCCAGTTACAGCACCGACCCGGTCGGCCGGGGCGGACCGCGCAACCCAGGCAAAAACACCACCGGTACCGATACCGAGGAATGTCGCCATCAGAACGAAACTCAATCCCGCGAGCATCTCGGCGGGCGGCTGGAATGCCACCACCACCGCCATCACGGCGGCACCTACCAGCGAGGACATCACCACGATTTTCGGGTGGAACTTATCGGATAAAATTCCGCCGATCGGCCTGGCCAAGACCGCCGCAATGGCAAAGCCGGCCGTGCGAGCGCCGGCGCCGGTGATCGAGAAGTCATAGATCGTCTTCAAATAGGTAGGCAGATAGGTACTAAACGCAACAAAGCCACCAAAAGTCACTGCATAAAGTGCAGACAATTGCCAGGTGATGCCAAGCTTTCCGGCCGCAATCAACTTCGGGAGCACCGGGTCCCTACTGGGCTTCCATCGTGGTGAGTCCTGCATTTTCAGCAACACGAGCCCGGCCGTCAGCGCCAACGCGACTGCGATAATCACGTGGGCTGTCACGGACCCGAACCAAGAGACGAAGCGAGGTGTGAAGAAGGCGGACAGTGCGGTACCGCCCATGCCGGCCCCGAACACACCGGTGGCAAATCCACGCTTGGAGGATTTGTACCAGGCATTGACGAACGGAATTCCCACCGCAAACGAGGTCCCTGCGATGCCGAGGAAAAACCCGAATAACAGCATCAGCAGGTAGGAATTCAACTCCCCGGCAAAGGACACCAACAACACCGGAATGATGGATACCAACGACACGACGCTAAACATCATCCGGCCGCCGAATCGGTCGGTCATGGCACCTACCGGGATCCGTCCCACCGAACCCACCAAAATCGGGGTGGCCACCAGTAAAGCGGTCTGTGATGTGCTCAGTGTCATCGCCTTGGAGTAGGCCGACGACAGCGGTGCGATCAGGTTCCACGCCCAGAAATTGATCGCAAAAGTCCAGGTTGCCAGGGCCAGATTGAGGCCTTGCCCCGGAAGATCCTCGTCCGCGATTTTTGGGCCGGCTTCAGGACGTGCGTTGCCACCCTCCGATCGGGCCGACGCCGAAACACTTCTCGACCTATCCGACATTCCCTCTGCCTCTCACCCGACTGGTCGTTGACAACCGGTGACGATACGGACCAACACTAAACGCAAGTAGAGTCGAAAGTCCCTTGTCCTCCCGAACAGATTGGTCAATGAGCAACAAACTCTCATCTTTCAACGCCTGCGGGATGAACAACGGCGACCGGGCATCTGGCTTGAGCAATGAGAGCGTTACTGGTGGAGCCGACCAGACGGCCGTAAGCCTGCGCCGGATCGGACCAGGACGCGGCATTCGGTCCGGACAGGGTGTCCCCGTAGCTGTGAACCAAGTGAATCGAAGTTTTACGCAGACCTGCCTCACCGGCTGCCCATCGGGCAGCAGCCTCAGAAGAGGGTGACCCATCTGTCCCCACCACGATCTGGCCAGTGGATGGACCATTCATTGAGTTTTCCTCTCCACACCTTCGGCTAAAAATGGGGCCGAAGAT
>JBBSRY010000226.1:0-4910 GCA_038242595.1 Mycobacteriales bacterium | reverse complement strand
CCGGCGGGTGCCGATCATTTCCATTCAGACCGGGCGCTGGGCGCCAGCAGCGCAGCGGGGTAGCTTTCAGCCATGAGATTTTCCGCAAACCTGCCGTCGGAGGATATGGCCTTCCTCGATGAGTTGGTCGAATCAGGGAAATTCCCGAATCGGACGGCCGCCTTGGTCGGCGCCATTGAGCTTCTTCGCCAGACCCATCCCATTGTCCGGATCAGCGAGTGGGAGGCGGTGGGTCAACCCAAACCCAAGGGGCAGCAGCGGCATCTGGGTACCGGCTCGGCCTGGGGACTGAAGAACGTCGACGGAGCCCCGTAGGCGATTGCTGGTTCGTCCAGACCCGCCCGTCTACTCTGGCATCCGTCCGCCGATCGCACTCGTTACCACCGCTGTTGCGGCCTGCACCATTGCGGCAAGTGCCGGCCACGTCTGGTGGCAGCTATCCCGGTGCGGGCATTCGTGGGCAAAAGTTACGCCGATCGAGGCCACCGGCATCTGGTGATGATCGAACACCGGCGCCGCCACCGATGCCATTCCCAGCGTGACCTGCCCGTCCTCTACCGCCCACCCGGCGCGTCGAGTATCGGCCAGTTGTTTGCGCAGGGCGGCCAGTGAGCCGGCGCCCCGGCCGGTGCGGTCTATGAAGGAGTCGGCCCCCGGGTGCAGGGCTCGGATTTGGGCGGCTGGTTGGAAGGCCAGGATCGCCAGTCCGGTAGCCGTCAGATGTGCGGGCAGGCGAACGCCGACATCGGTGACCAGGGTGGGCGGACGGAAGGTCGAACCGGGCCGCTCCTTGATCACATACAGGGTCTGTGAGCCGTGCAAGACCCCAAGATGTGCGGTCATCAGGACCTGACCCGCGAGTTGAGCCAGGACCGGCCGACTGATTCGTTCCAACGGGTCCTGCCGGAGGTAGGCGGTTCCGATCTCGAACGACGCCACCCCGAGACCCCACAAACGTTGCGGCGCAATATGGACGGCAAAACCAGCTGCCGCAAGTTCGGTGAGCAACTCGTAGGTGGTGGATCTGGGCAACCGGAGTTCTCGGGCGATGGTGGCCGCCGACTGCGGGTTGGCCCGGGAGGCCAGGAATTTGAGCACGGTCAGGCCGCGGCGAAGAGCAGGTGCGGGTCCGCCGGTGTCGATGGTGCGGCCGGTGCCCTGCGTGGTGATGCGCGCTGCGTCGGGGTCCATTCGTCAAGTGTCCGGTATGGCGGACAAGATTCGTGATTGCCCCCTTCTGTTCCCGGGCGAACAGGCATCCAATAGACCTGTGACCACCGAACTCAACGCCTCCTCGCCTGGCCGTAGCGGCGCCCCCACCCAGAACAGCCAGTCGCTGGTCAAGATAGGTACCTCCGGGGTGCGACCAGCCGATGTCCTCGCCGTGGCGCGCGGCGGAGCAGCGGTGGAGCTCAGTGCCGAAGCCGTTGACGCCATCCGGTCCACCAGGTCCGTCATCGATGCGTTGGCCAGTGATGTCAAAGCGCACTACGGGATCTCCACCGGATTTGGCGCCCTGGCCAATACCCACATTCCCAGCCGGCGGCGGGCTGCGCTGCAGACCTCACTGATTCGGTCCCACGCGGCCGGCAGTGGTCCGACGGTGGAAATCGAGGTGGTGCGGGCCATGATGCTGCTGCGTCTGGCCACCCTGTCGACCGGTCGCACCGGGATTCGGCTGGAAACCGCGCAGGCGTTGGCCGGATTGATCTGCGCCGGCATCACGCCAGTTGTCGCCGAATACGGCTCACTGGGCTGCTCCGGCGACCTGGCGCCACTTTCGGCGGTAGCGCTGGCGCTGATCGGCGAGGGTGAGGTTTTCGATGCCGCCGGTGTGCGGATGCCCGCCGCCCAGGCCATGGCCGCAGCCGGGGTGGTACCGGTGGTGCTGGCCGAGAAGGAAGGGCTGGCGCTGATCAACGGCACCGATGGGATGCTCGGCCAACTGGTGATAGCCGGTGATGACCTGGCGATGCTGCTGGCCACTGCCGATATCGCGGCTGCGATGAGCGTGGAGGCCCTGATGGGCACCAACAGGGTATTCCACGCCGATCTGCATGCCTTGCGTCCGCATCCCGGACAGGCTGCTTCTGCGGCCCGGATCCTGGCTGCCCTACTCAATTCGCCGATCGTCGCCTCGCACGCGGGGCCTGACGACATGCGAGTACAGGATGCCTATTCATTGCGTTGCGCTCCGGCCGTACACGGAGCTGCCCGCGACACCCTGGATCACGCGATGACGGTAGCCGGTCGAGAATTACGGTCTGCGATTGACAACCCGGTGGTGTTGCCCGACGGTCGCGTTGAGTCGAACGGAAACTTCCACGGCGCACCGGTCGGCTACGTTCTTGACTTCCTGGCCATCGCTGCGGCCGATGTTGCCTCGATCAGTGAACGCCGTACCGACCGGATGCTGGATCGCAGCCGGAGCCACGGCTTGCCGGCCTTCCTTGCCTACGAGGTCGGGGTTGATTCCGGACACATGATCGCCCAATACACCCAGGCCGGCATCGTCTCGGAGATGAAGCGGCTGGCAGTGCCAGCTTCGGTTGACTCGATCCCGTCGTCGGCGATGCAGGAGGATCACGTGTCGATGGGCTGGCACGCGGCGCGCAAACTGCGAAAGAGCGTCGATGGTTTGACCAGAGTGCTGGCAATCGAGATCCTCAGCGCAGCCAGAGCTTTGGACTTCCGTCGCCCGCTGCAGCCGGGGCCGGTTACCGGGGCGGTGCGAGATCTGTTGCGTACCAAGGTCCAAGGCCCAGGGGCGGACCGTCATCTCGCCGCTGAAATTGACCTGGTGGTGCAATTCGTTGCCTGCGGTGAAGTGGCGGCCGTTGCGGACGCTGTGCTCGATTCTCTTTCTGCTCAATAACTTTCACCGATTGTTTCCCCGTTAGCCCGCATTCAGTCCAGAAACAGGAGTCTGACCTATGACCCCGACCGTCCCGCCCGTCTCCGGACCGCGCCCCGTTCGTGCTGCCCGTGGCACCACCCTGACCGCGCGGTCGTGGGCCACCGAAGCCCCCTTGCGGATGTTTCACAACAATTTGGATCCCGATGTCGCCGAGAACCCGGATGCGCTGGTCGTTTACGGCGGGACCGGCAAGGCAGCCCGCGATTGGCGCTCCTTCGATGCCATCACTCGCACCCTGACCGACCTGAAGGAGGATGAAACCCTGCTGGTTCAATCCGGCCGACCGGTCGGCGTGATGCGAACCCACGAATGGGCACCACGGGTCTTGATCGCCAACTCCAACCTGGTGCCGGACTGGGCCAACTGGCCCGAGTTCCGCCGCCTGGAGTCGTTGGGTCTGACCATGTACGGCCAGATGACCGCCGGCTCCTGGATCTACATCGGTACCCAGGGCATCGTCCAGGGAACCTACGAAACGTTCGCCGCCGTCGCCGACAAGCGATTCGGCGGGACTCTGGCCGGAACTCTCACGCTGACCGGCGGCCTCGGCGGTATGGGCGGCGCGCAGCCGCTCTCGGTGACGATGAACGGCGGCGCCTGCCTGGTCGTCGAATGCGACCCCTGGCGGGCCAACCGACGGGTCGAGACCCGGTCCCTGGATGTGGTGGCCGACAGCCTGGACCAGGGTATCGAGTTGGCGGTCAAGGCCAAGAATGATCGCAAGGCACTATCCGTTGGTGTCATCGGAAATGCGGCCGAGATCTTCGCCGAGCTGTTGCGCCGTGGTGTGCCGATTGACATCGTCACCGACCAGACCAGTGCGCATGACCCGTTGTCCTACCTGCCGATCGGGGTCGAGATGGAGGACTGGCACGACTATGCCGCCAAAAAACCCGACGAGTTCACCGATCGCTCCCGCGATTCGATGGCAGCCCAGGTAGAGGCAATGGTCGGCTTCATGGACGGCGGCGTCGAGGTATTCGACTACGGCAACTCCATTCGTGGCGAAGCCCAAACTGCGGGTTATGGAAGAGCTTTTGACTTCCCCGGATTCGTGCCCGCCTACATCCGGCCGTTGTTCTGCGAGGGCAAGGGCCCATTCCGCTGGGCGGCACTGTCCGGCGACCCCAAGGATATCGTGGCCACCGACAAGGCGATTATCGAGATGTTCCCGGACAACGAAAAATTGCAGCGCTGGATGCGGATGGCTCCGGAGAAGATCGCCCACATGGGCTTGCCGGCCCGGATCTGCTGGTTGGGATACGGCGAGAGGCATTTGGCGGGGCTGCGTTTTAACGAGATGGTGGCTTCGGGAGAACTGTCGGCCCCGGTGGTGATCGGCCGTGATCATTTGGATTCCGGGTCGGTGGCCTCGCCCTTCCGGGAGACCGAATCGATGGCCGATGGCAGCGACGCCATTGCTGATTGGCCACTGCTCAACGCGTTGGTCAACACCGCCTCCGGTGCCTCGTGGGTATCGATTCATCACGGCGGTGGGGTCGGGATCGGCCGGTCGATCCACGCCGGCCAGGTATCGCTCGCCGATGGCACCGAATTGGCTGCCCAGAAGTTGGAGCGGGTGCTGACCAATGATCCGATGATGGGTGTTATTCGGCACGTCGACGCCGGCTACCCAGAAGCTGAAGCAGTGGCCGACAATCTGGGCGTCCGCATTCCGATGCGGGAGTAGGCACCTCTGGAGAGCTGGTTCGTCGAGACCGCATCTTGTTGGTCAAGCGCGTTGTTGTTGCAGTATCAAAAATTTCCCACCCGGCGAAAGGCTCAGCATGAAGATCACCCCAGGATCAGGCGGTTCCCGGTTTGACTCCGCTTGGTCAGATCTGGCTTCGGTCGGAATGGATCGCACCCGCGGGGGGTACTCCCGGCACCTGTTCGACGATGCCGAGATGAGCATGCGCGGGTGGTTCACCGAGCAGGCTCAGCGACGCGGGCTAGAGGTTGAGACCGACCGCAACAGCAACATCTGGGCCTG
>JBBSRY010000225.1:0-4963 GCA_038242595.1 Mycobacteriales bacterium | reverse complement strand
GGGTTCATCGGGCCCGTAGCCCTGGAGTCGTCGCTAAATCCGACTTGTCGGCCAGCCAAAATGATTGCGCCCCTGTGTTTTTCAGGGGTGCTGGTAGCCCGCCCGCAGGGTGGCCCTGTAGAGCGAAGCGATTCGGTAGACGGGCCGAACTGGCGACCGGGGGGAATGCGCCGCTGCGTGATTCGCAGGTTTGTTCGTTGTTTGATGTTCGGTCCATTGTCTGGGCTCGCGTGTTCGATCGCGGTTTGATTCAGGAGTATCGACGGCTGGCCCGTCTCGATCGTTGGCGTTGACCTTCTTCTTTCTGGATACGACGAAAGGTGTTTGTCAGCTGCCCAAGTGGTTGATAGGGGTGGTTGGCCTCTCGATTCGCCTGTCAATTCCAAAGTGGTGTCCTTGCTGTGGTTGCGCAGTAGGAACCACAGATAGATAGATATGTCACGGTGACATTGGTTCGCTTGCAGAATGTTTCGACTCAACGTGGTTATACGAGGACCACGGCTCCCAGGCAGCGTTGGAGCAGGTCGACGACGGTGTCGTGTTCATCGGGTTTGATGGGCCAGTTGTTCCATCCGCCGGCCGGTGTGGTTTCACCGGTAAGTTTGGCGTGTGCGTTATAGATGATTCGGTAGGACTGCCTCTCGGCGGCGTACCTGGCCAGTTGTGCGTTGATGGTGTCGCTGACGCCGAGCAGCTCGGCCAGCAGGGACAAGCTGGTGGTGGCGACGATTTTCCAGCCTCCACGGCTGCGTTGGGCCAGGTTGTAAGCAGCCAGCGTGTCGAGTGCGGCTGCGGTTGTTTTGCGGTCGAGTCCTAGTTTCCTGGCGAGGTCCAGCGCGGTGAGACGTGTTGTACTCGAGATATTTTCGAGTGCTTCGTACACAAATGCCGCGTGGATCCCGAGCTCGCGGAAAGCGGGTCGTAGCGAGCGGATTTTGCCGGCGCGCCACGGGCGGCGGCTCGCCGCCGCTTGGCTCGAGGCGGGGATGGTTAGTTCGTAGAGGTCGCCGTCCAAGCCTCGGTCATCTTCGATGAGGTTGACGAAGGAATCTTCTTCATCGCGCAGCGTACGAAGGTGAGCTGCGACGGTGGAATGGTCAAGACCTGTTGCTACGGCAAGCGAGCGGGTTCCCCAGGCGATGTAGCGGGATCCGCTGCTCATTGCGGCCTGCCCCAGGGCGCGCAGGATTATGCGGACGTTGGGTCCGGATCTGCCGGGGTAGCGCTGGAGTTCTAGAAGTTCGAGGGATGCCCACCATTCGCGAAGGAACCTGAATTCCGAGGGGGTACCGCGGGGACCGGGAGCCGGGTCACCAGTAGCCCTGGGTGGCCCCGCGGTGTGAGGGGGCTTGCTTGTGTGGGAGATATCCCCATGACTTGACCCTGGTTTTTTGGGGGGGTGATCGCGAATGAATTGCTGCGCCCTGTCCCAGTCGTACTGAAGGGATTTCGGCTGCTGGGCGGGCTTGTAGCGGTGGTAGAAGGCGGCCAGGCCGGCCCAGATTCCGTTGTGCATCCGCAGTCGTACTTGCTGCAGGGTCATGCCGGCGGCGGCCGCGGACACGAGGATGGCTTGCCGGGCGTCGGAGGGTGTTTTGTACGGGGAGCCGGTGAGGTCGCCGTTACGGGCGATGCCGGCCAGGTCGGACCGGACACTGCGGCTGGTTGTCGTTGACGCATGGGGGCTGTCGACCGACCGGCTGCGAAGTGATGAGTCTTCGAAGGCGTTGATTTCCTCGGCGAGTGCGGTTTTAAGTGCCGCCCAAACAGCTGGCGGGTTGCGCAGCATGGCGATTTTGTGAGCGGCCGAGAGGGAACCGTCCAGCTCCTGGTGGCCGCCGCCGCGGTGAGCCGAGCCCGGTGGCCGGATGAGACCGGTTTGCAGGTTGTAGTTGGGGCTCAGATCGATGCTGGGGAAACGGGCGGCAAGTGCCCGTGCGATCAGTAGTGCGTCGTGGAATGGCACCTCGTGTTGCAGCGGTAGGTAGGCGTGGCGTCCGCCGGCGGGGGAGTGGTCGGTGATGAGGTCACCGCCGGCTTCGGTGACCAGTGCTGCGAGGTTGGCCAGGTCCCGGTTGACGCCTGCCTGTGAGGTCTTCCCGGTGTCGAGGTCGATGACCAGGGTTTTGGTGGTGCCGTTGTTGCTGTACAGGGGGACTGCGGCCGGGTATTTGGGCAGTGTGTCGGTGAGTTTGCGCATGTTGCGGCGCAGATATTGGCCGCGCCGGGAGCTGCTGCTGTCTTTGCAGATCCAGGCCTGGGTCCGACCGGCGAGCAGCGGTGCCAGAGCGCGCCACGCATGCGCGGCCTCACTGTGCGGATAATTCTCTGCGAGGTCGTAGCGAGTCTGCCCTGTTGCTGGAACGGGGTGTGCGCTATCCTCGGACATGTCAGGCAAAGACATGACCTTTCGGGGTCTGACCGCTTCAGTCGCCAAACTGATCGGTCACTACTTCGGCAAACCCGCCCCGCCAGGGCGGGTTTTGCCGTTTCTATGGACTTGTAAGAGCCGGCAAGTTAGGACGCAACGTCGTACAAGGTCTCCTGGTCTGTAGGAGTGCTAACGGCTGTGGGGTCAGCGAGTTCACGGGCAAACGCCGTTTCCATGAAGGTTCTCTAGGTGATGTCGCGTTCCTTGACCGTGGCCCGGATGAGGGCCACCATGTCGGGGTCGATCTGTGTCCCGATCGGGATGGTGTTCATCGCTGAGCCGCGTTTTGAACGTTTGGTCATATTCATATGATCTACTCTCCGGCCTTCCCGGAGGTCCGTGACACGCGTCGCGGTTCATTATTTCGAATGGGTGCGGTTGCGGTAGTCCCCGACGAAGATGCCTACCAAGATGACCCACAGGCTGAAGATGACCAGGCCTGCGGTGTGAGATAAGTACAGATGGCCAGCAAATCCCTGACAGGCAGAGCATGACCATCAAGAGAATGTCCTGTGCTTTCATGATGTTTCATTTCAAGACCGTTGTCGTCGGCATGAGCGAGTACGGGTGGTCCTGGCCGATCACCAGAAGGTGCTGATCGCTGCAAAAGAATGTTCTGGATCGACAACACTGGCACACCCGAGCCGAACTACGCCTGGCAATCATCACCTGGATCGAGCGGACCTACCATCGCAAACGCCGCCAACGCCGACTGGGAACATTGACTCCGATTGAATTTGAGACAATCAACAGGACCGCATCCGCAGCCTGACGAGCCGGTCAACCAAACCCTGGGCAGTCCCCACCCGTTATCGCCACTTGTTCTAAAGTTGGGGCTTAGGTCCGTCACCAGGCGGGAGGAATGACGCCTGTTTTGGTCGGGTTGAACGCGCCGGTACAGGTGAGTTTGCCCTGTTCAGCGGCAGCGGGCACCGGTATTTTCCGGCCGAGAATACTGGTTGCGCTGGAACCTGTACCCCCAGTTTTTGGGTGTGGCAGGGATGTAGAACAGGTCGAATTTACCAACCTAATTCCGGGGGTACAGGTTTGAGCAGGGTTTGAATCATGCCCTCATGGTCACAAACGAAGGACTTTCATATTCTGCGAACCTGACCAGTTGACCGGCGTGGAAGGCGCCGACAAATCACCTGGATGCAGCCGGTATCGGCTTGTCTTATCGCCTGATTCCGGGGGTGGGTGGTAGCTGTGTGGGGGGCCGCCGCCGCACGGCGGTTGCTACCGGGTCCGGTTGTGGTGTCGGTGTGATTCGGTTTGGGATCGGCCGGCCCAGCGGGGCTGCGGGGGCGGTGATTCCTCCTTGCTGCGCGTGGATAGCCGCGTGTACCTGCGCGACGGTGGGGCAGGGGGCGGTGACCGTTTCTGGGATGGTGGGTAGTGAGTTGCGCAGCTCGGTGAGACCGGTCCGGGCGCTGTGGGCGATGCTTTGCGCCAATCTGAGTTGGCGCATCGACACGGCCGCGTCGTGGATGGCTTTCATGGTGTTGAGCAACTGCCGCAGGAAGATAGCTTGCCCCACTTTGCCCTGACCACCGGAGTTGAGGGTGTAGGCAAGGGTGGCCGCATCAGCCATCCCGAAGCGTGGGTGGCGCGGTCCTTGTGCGGTGCATCGGCGGATCTGGCCGAGCTTGCGGACATCGGCGGCGGCCTGACCGATAGGGCCCGGGGTGGTGGCGCCTTCGTACTGCCGCGACCACGCGGACAGGATCGCTGCGGTGTCCTGGGCAACATCGGCCCAGGCTTGGGTGTTTTCCGGTTCGATACTGCGCAGCCGTTCGCGTTGTTCGTACAGGGCGCGGTTGACCCGGTCGAAGTCAGCGTTGCTGGGCGCCGTCCGAACCGGGGCTCTCGGTGCTGGTTGTCCTGTTCGGTCCGCCCGATCCGCTGTTCGCCACGCGGCCGCCGCGTCGGTGTGGCCCTGCGCAGTGTCTTCCCAACGCTCACGAAGGCGCGGCAGGGTGAGGTCGCGGGACAGGTGCCCGCCGCCGAACATTCTTTCCCCTTCACCGCGCAAACCCACTTTGTATCCGGCGATGACATCGTTACGTCCCTGCGCGAAGTAGGGCGCCACCCGCACACCCATCTCCCGCAGGTGCGTAATGAACTGCGCCTCGGTGCTGGCCATCCCGGCCGCAGTCCGCACGGTGCGCTCCAACGTGACCCGGCTCGGCTCCCGCCCGGTGCGGGCACTGATCTGCTGTTCCGCGGCGCTGAGGCCATGACTGGCCAACCCGTGCGGGCGGCCCTCGACCTGCCGGACTCCGTATGCGGTTTCCAGGTGGCGGCATGCCTTCTGCGCTTTGATGCGGTCGTTGTGGGTGTCAACGTATGTGCCGTCCTCGCGGACCATCGAGACCACCAGGTGAATGTGATCGTTACCGTTCTTGCTCAACCCGTGGTGTACAGCAACCCACGGTGTGGCCGACCGACCTGATGCCTTCGCGCTGAAACCCATCTTGTCCATAAACGTGCCCGCCACCTCGGCCCATTGATCGTCGGTGAACTGACCATCCT
>JBBSRY010000224.1:0-4972 GCA_038242595.1 Mycobacteriales bacterium | reverse complement strand
TTCGGTGTCCGAGATGGCGCCTACTCTTGCCTTTCTGGCCGCCACCCTGGTGATTGCCTACCTGGCCGATGTCGACGGCGTTTTTCGCTGGCTGGGCTCGGTGTTGAGCCGGGGTAGCCGCGGTTCGGCTCAACGGTTGCTACTGCTGGTATTCGCTGTCGCAGCGCTGACCACCGCACTGCTCAGTCTGGATGCAACGGTGGTGTTACTGACACCGGCAATTGTGACCACCGTTCGGAAGTTGCAACTCCCACCGGCACCCATCTGTCCGCCAGCGCTCATCTGTCGAACTCGGCGTCCCTGCTGCTGCCGGTTTCCAATCTCACGAATCTGCTGGCCTTTCAGGCGGCCGGCGTTTCGTTTCTGGGGTTCACCGCGTTGATGGTGCTCCCCTGGCTCGTCGCGGTCGGTGTTGAATACGGGGTTTTTCGCTGGTTCTTTCGTGAAGGTCTGCGCGAACAGGAGCGGCCGCCGATGACGACGCGCAGCGTGCGGACCCCCACGATCTCGTTGCGGATCCTTGGCCTGGTCCTGGTCGGGTTCGCCATCTCGCCAATCTTCAACATCGAGGCCGTCTGGGTTGCCGCCGGCGGCGCGCTGCTGATGTCGGCCAGAGCCCTGAGCCACTTTCAGGTGGGTGTGCTGCGGATCCTGCGCGAGCTGAACCTCCCGTTTTTGGTGTTCGTTGCCGGGTTGGCGGTGGTGGTGGTCGGCGCAACCAGTCACGGCATCCAAGAAGCCGTATCCGGCCTACTGCCAACCACGACTGACCTGCTGTCTCTGCTGGCCGTCGCCGGCTTGGCGTCAACATCGGCCCGAATTTGAGCTATCCCGGATCGCTGGCCACATTGCTCTGGCGGCGGGTACTGATCCGCGAGGGCAACATGCCCTCCCTCGGCCGATTCACCCGCCTCGGCCTGGCAACCACGCTGCCGGCCGTGGTTGGCGCGGTGGCTGCTCTGTGGGTGGCGCTCACCGTATTCGGCTGACGACTTAGCGGGATATTTCGGTAATTCGGCGCCGGAAAGTCGAACAGATCATGCTCCGGGTCGGCGTTGCGCGGTGGTTTCCAGGCAGCTCCATCCCGCACAATGACAGGTGATGCAGACTTCAGCCCGCCGACCCCGCCACGCCCTGCCACTGGTGCTCAGGGGTGTCGTCATCCGACGCGACAAGGTACTCGTGACCAAGGTTGGCTCGACTGATTGGACGCTTCCAGGCGGGTCGTCCCTTACCGGTGAATCCGCTGAGACCGCACTGACCGACCTCATATTCCAGGCCAGCGGACAGCAGGTTGCCGTCGGTCCGCAGGTGGCGGACGCCATCGCCGGCGAGTGGGGCGACCGTACCCAGACCACCCTGTACGGCTGCGTCCTGCGGTCCCGCACTCCTTTGCAATTGGCCTCGGAATCGCACCAGCTGGCCTGGCTGCCGATTGAGGATCTGCCTGCCGGTCTGGATGATGACGCGCTGAGCGCGATCACCACCTGGCGCGACCACCCAGATCGGTTTTAGGCCCGGCTCAGATCAGGCGGTCAGATCTCGTGGTGCATACATGATGACGGCTACTCCGCCCAGGCAGATGATCGCTCCGATGACGTCCCACCGATCTGGTTTGAAACCATCGGCCACCATGCCCCACAACAGCGAACCGGCGACAAACACCCCGCCGTAGGCCGCCAGAATTCGACCAAAGTGAGCATCGGCCTGCAGGGTGGCAACAAATCCGTAGATCCCCAGTGCGATGACGCCGAGTCCGATCCACAGCCAGCCTTTGGATTCACGAACCCCCTGCCAGACCAGCCAGGCACCGCCGATCTCGAAGACGGCGGCCACCACGAACAGCAGCGCCGACCGGGCGATCATCACTCGATCAGATCCGGAACGCCCTCGTCGGCTTCGGTGCCGCCGCGCAGCATGAAGATGATCGAGTCCAGCTCATCGGGTTTGACCAACACCTCGCGGGCTTTGGATCCCTCCGAAGGGCCGACAATTCCCCGGGTCTCCATCAGATCCATCAGTCGACCGGCCTTGGCAAAACCAACGCGGAGCTTGCGCTGCAACATCGACGTCGAACCAAGTTGCGAATTGACGACCTGCTCGACTGCCAGCAACAAAATTTCCAGGTCGTCACCGATATCGGGATCCGCCGCCTTGGACGGATCCTGCTTCACCTTCGTCACACCCTCGGTGTAGTCCGGGGTGGCCTGCTGTTTGGCGAAGGCCACGACTTGGGCGATTTCCTCATCGGAGACGTACGCACCCTGAATTCGAGCTGCTTTGCCAGCGCCCATCGGCAGATAGAGACCATCTCCCATACCGATCAGCTTTTCCGCGCCCGGCTGATCCAGGATGACCCTGGAATCAGTGAGGGACGAGGTGGCAAAAGCGAGTCGCGACGGCACATTTGTCTTGATCAGACCGGTGACGACATCCACCGAGGGTCGCTGCGTGGCGAGCACCAGGTGAATGCCGGCCGCGCGCGCTTTCTGGGTGATCCGAACAATCGCATCCTCCACGTCACGAGGCGCGGTCATCATCAGATCAGCGAGCTCATCGATGATGCCAAGGATGTAGGGATAGGGCTTGTAGACCCGCTCCGAGCCCGGTGGTGTGGTGATCTCGCCGCTGCGGACCTTGCGGTTGAAGTCATCGACGTGCCGAACCCCATGCGCGAGCATGTCCTGATAGCGCTGTTCCATCTCCTCGACGAGCCAGGCCAGCGCTGCGGCGGCCTTTTTCGGCTGCGTGATGATGGGGGTGATCAGGTGTGGAATGCCTTCGTACGGCGTCAGTTCCACCATCTTGGGGTCGATCAGAATCATCCGTACCTCGGCCGGCG
Source organism: Mycobacteriales bacterium (assembly GCA_038242595.1). Taxonomy (GTDB): domain Bacteria; phylum Actinomycetota; class Actinomycetes; order Mycobacteriales; family Nakamurellaceae; genus Nakamurella. Next base: position 2,130 of record JBBSRY010000224.1, on the reverse strand, counting down.
AGGCCCGCTGCAGCAACGACACCAACATCGAGTTGACGAAGGACGACTTACCGGAACCGGTGGCGCCGGCCACCAACAGGTGCGGGGTCTTGGCCAGGTTCGCTGTCACGAACCCACCCTCCACATCCTTGCCCAGGCCGATGACCAGGGGGTGGTGGTCCTTGCGGGCGCTGGGATCGGCGAGCACATCACCGAGCCAGACCATCTCACGATCAGTATTCGGTACCTCGATACCGACGGCGGATTTACCCGGGATCGGAGCCAAAATCCGGACGGACTCTGAGGCAACAGCGTAGGCAATATTACGGGTCAGGTTGGTGATCTTCTCCACCTTCACCCCTGGGCCGAGTTCTACCTCGTACCGGGTGACCGTCGGACCGCGGAGGTACCCGGCCACCCGCGCATCCACATTGAATTGCTCGAAGACGGTGGTCAACCGTTCGACCATCTTGTCGTTGGCATCGGAGTGCGTCTTTGGCGCCGCTCCCAGTTTCAGGATGTTGCTCGGCGGCAACGCGTAGTCGCCCTCGGCAACCCGATCCAGGGTGAGCTGGGTTTCCTCCTCGACCGCTGGTTGGACGGCGGCCGCCGCGGTCGGCCGGATCACCCGAGGTGCAGGAGTAATCCTTGGAAGCGCAACGGTGGGTGCATCCTCGGCGTCATACTCGTCCGGATCTCCCGCTGCCGGGTCGTCCACCGGGAATGGGTCATCGCTCTGGCTCAGGTGACCCATGGCGCGAGCAGCGCCACCGCGGGTGCGCGGCGCGGACGGAGCTGAGGCGGCCGGCGCATAGGACGGAGTTCCCCGACGGTTCGAACGAGGGAGGTCATCCACCAGGTCGTGTTGCCCGCGGTACTGGCTCTCGTAGTCGCCGCTGTCGAATTCGTCGGCGTCAAATTCGTCGGCGTCATCGCTTGGATAGTGACCCTCATAGGCGCCGTCGGCGTCGTCTTCGCGTTCATGACGGTAGCCACGCATCCAGTCGTAACCGTCCAGCAGGCGTCCGGGAACGTCTCGAATCGAAGTTCCGGTAACCACCAACAGCCCGAAAATACCCAGCAACACCAGAATGAGGATCGCCGGCGCCGCATGCAGCCCGAGGTACAGCGGTTGTCCCACCAGCCAACCGAGCACCCCGCCGCCGTCCTTACGGTAGGTGGCCGCAGCCGGTGTCGGGTCGCCGAGTTTCATCACAGCCACCACGTGGCACATTCCGGCAATGGACAGGCTGATCGCCGACCAGCCGATGACGCGGCGCACTCGATGTTGCGGGTCGGCAAGAGTTCGCATCAGAATGATTGCAAAAACCAACAGGACCACCGGGAAAATGACAGCAATAACACCCATCCACACCCGAACCGCGCTGTCCACCAGTGTTCCCACCGGACCGGCGCCGGCCCACCAGGTCCCGAGGGCGCTGATGATGGCGGCGGCGATCAGGCCGAGCGCCAGACCATCCCGGCGGTGGGTCTGATCAAGATCACGAGCAGCACCGGCACCTCTTCCGATGGCGCGAGCGGCGCCGCCGAGCATTTTGGCGATCAACCGCCAGACGGAGGCAATTGCGCGGCCGATGGCGGACATGGTTTGAGCGAAAGCGGACGGCCCGTTTCGGGGGGCCGCCGGGCGTCTGATTGCACTCGTTCGGGCCGAGGCGGCCGTTCGGTTCCCGGTTTGACGCGCTGCCGGTCGCTTCGGGGTGCTCTTTGCCGATCCGCGACCGGCTGTCGGTGTGCGAGTGCTGTTGGACCGCGACCTGGTTGACCCAGTGCCGGCCGATTTGCCGCCAGTCGTCTGTCGCGCAGCAGATCCGCCCCGGCTCCTTGCAGGCGCCAATTGCGCCGAGGCGTCCGGGTTTGCGGTACTTGCTCTTGTTCCGGCCGCCGGGCGAGCGCGTCCGGATGCGGACGCGCTGGCTCGCGGGCGCGCAGGAGTGCTGCTCTTTCCAACCATGCTGTCACCCTAATCCCACTAGTCCCACCGGCCCCGCAAGCCACACCGCTGGAGCCGCGGTCGGTAACGTTATCGGTGATTTTTGGGTGGGCGGTGCCAGTCCTGGTAGGTGTGTCATTTCGCCGGGGACGTTCCCGCGGGTACGTTTGGCCCGAAAACAACGGCTCGCCAACCCG
>JBBSRY010000223.1:0-5010 GCA_038242595.1 Mycobacteriales bacterium | reverse complement strand
GTTGTTGCCGCCTGTCGTGGAGTACCGACAATGGCCAACGGCGATGTGGCCGTGCAATGACGACAGTGTCTGCTCGTCGAAAACTTGGGATACCAGTCCAAGGTCCTTGAAAACTACGATCTGGGAGCCGTCGGCAACGGCGATGCCGGCCGCTTCCTGGCCCCGATGCTGAAGGGCGTACAGGCCGTAGTAAGTCAGCTTGGCGACCTCGTCACCGGGGGCCCAGACACCAAACACCCCGCACTCCTCTTGGGGGTCGGGATCCACGCGATCCAGTTCCCTGTCAGGAACCAGAACTTTCAGATCGATACGTTTACCGGTACTGCTAGGGGTCGGTTGCAGACCGTTTCCCACGTGATCGAGCTCCTTGGATGGCAGGGATCAACGCACCCACTCTAACTGTTCGGCGGCCGCCGCGGTTCGCACCGAATGGGGCTGATGATGGTTACCGTCTGCGACCAGGAGGAAACGTGACGGGGCTCACCTGGTGACGGCGGCGGCAGTCCGACCCAACGCCGCGTCCATGGTGGCCGCGTTCGCGGTCATGCGATTGCCTTCGAATTGCCCAGCTCACGACGAAACCATGGGCAACACGGCGTCCAAGTCAGCGCGCAATCCACTGGCCCGGACCTTGCCCTGCGCCAAGGCCTGCGGCCATGACAATTGGCCGGTGACCAGGGCCAGCCAGGTCTGGCCGTCCGTCTCGACGACGTTGGGTGGAGTACCTCGGGTATGACGAGGCCCTTCGATGGCCTGGACCGCGGCATGCGGCGGAACCCGGATCTCCACAGTGTGTCCTGGATGGACTTGTGCGAGCCAGCGCAGTGTCGTGCGAACGGTGGCGCGGATATCGGCCGGGCTGAGCTCGCCCCGACAGATCAACGCAATGGCTTCCTGGAATTCAACCGGGCTCACCGGGCGGCGCACCATCATCGGAGCGCCGCTGCGCGCGAAAATGCTTGACAAATCAACGAAGTCGACTCCGAGATGATCGGCACGAGGCGGGCAATGGGCCGGTCGAGAAACGTCGCATCAGCCATATTGAATGACAGTACTATTGCCGAAGCTACCTACCGAGTCACCACTGTCCACCGAATTTCTCAACTCATCGGCGCCTTTCGGTGTCGACCCGACGCAACCTTTTCGATCATTTCGCGGATCAACCCGACGTCGGTGTGGCGCCGCGTGTAGTCCGATCCATCAGAGGAAAGACTCAGATGCTCGGTCCGGTAGGTCATCGGTGAGTCACGCGAGACAAAGGCAGTGAAGTGAACCTCGGTGACGCCGGTGTCGGCGATCAGTTCGGCGACGTTATGCGCTCGGACGCCGCCGCCGGCCAGGATCGTCAACGAGTCACCGGCTTCGGCCACCATGTGCCTGATGATGTCCGCCCCGGCCAGCGCGGTCGGCCGGGATCCCGAGGTGAGCACTTTGCCGATGGGATATTTCCGGAGCGTTCTGAGGGCGGCAATCGGGTCGACACTCATGTCGATGGCCCGATGAAAGGTGACATTCATCGACCCGATCTGTGCCAACAGTTTTGACAGTGCCCGTTCATCAACCTGGCCCGATGGGGTAAGTGCGCCAATGACCACCGCATGGGCTCCGAGGTCGCGCGCCACCCGAATATCCTGAGCCATCACCTGCACTTCGGTTGCGCTGTAGCAGAAATCGCCACCGCGCAGCCGGATCAGCACATTGACCGCGGTATCACCGGCGACTTTCAGCGACTCTTCGATCATCGCCGTACTCGGCGTAAGACCGCCCTCGGAAAGTGCCAGGCACAGCTCAACTCGATCGGCGCCGGCCGCTGCGGCGGCGGCCACGCCGTCAACGGAATCAACGCAGACTTCGGTCAGGATCGATGTCATCGACCGAGTCTCACACACAAACTCCTGCCTACCGCAGTGCCCGAATTGCAGTACCGGCGATCCACCCATCTTGTGCAGCTACCCGGCTGGGATCACCTTGAACATCCGCAAGGCCCGGCTCAACGGCTTGATCGCAGCTCTGGGCTCTGCCCGTAGGCCGATAGACTCGCCCACGGGCAATCCGTCCGGGCAGGGAGAGGCAAAGGTTGACCGTTTCATGAAGAACAACGCTGCGGGGGCGGTATTGGCCTTGATCACGTTGTTGCCACTCGCCGGTTGTAGCAGCCATTCTGACCCCGCCACCCAGGCCGCCACTGCCTCGACTCCTGCTGCCTCGGCCGCCGCTGCCTCGGAACCTGCCGCCTCGGCCGGCCCGCGCGCGCTGACCGCCGATGAGGCCACTCGGTTGTCCGTCATGCGGCTCAACAACTTCTCCATCGGAACCAGGGCCATCACCGGGACGATCACCGACGGCACCACCGAGGTGTCCCTGATCGGCTGGGTCAACTATGTCGACCATGTCGGCTACGCCTTGGCCAACCCGGCCAGCAGTCAAACCGCGAGCCCGTTCCTGGTGCAGTGGACGCCCGGCGAGGTCGGCATCCAGAACTACTCCGAGGGGCCAACTCCCCCACTTCCGGTGCCCACCACCAATTGGAGTGTGTCCGAGTTCGACCCGAGCGTCTCATTCCTGGCCAATGCGCAGGCCATTGTGCTGAACCTGGCTGCCGATCAACCGGACAACCCGCAACTTTTGACCCAGTCGTCGGCGCAGTGGCTACGCTCCGACACCGTGAATGGCGTTGCTGTTGATGTTTTCGCCGGGCCCAAGGAAGCCGACGGCGAGGTGCCGGATCCCAACGACACCTCCGAATCGCGAATCCGCTACTGGCTCGATGTGTCCGGCAACCTGCAGCGGATCGAGATGCGCATCGGCACTGACCTGTGGAGTCTGATCGACTTCACCAATGCGCCCGGTGTGCTGATTCCCAACCCGAACAACACCGGCTCCGCCGAAACAGAAACCGTACCCACCGACACCACGACCGGCTGAATACCGCTCCCTGGTGCCTTCCTGGGCTGAATCTTTAGGGCAGAATTTCCCGTTCTTGGCCATAATGGGCCAGCCGGATTGTAACTTTCAACCGAGGGGATCAATAAAGATCGTTTCGGCATCCCCTCTTGCATCTTTTCAATCGAGGTAGGTCATGGATACTCTGCGTTCACTCACCACCGACTCCCACGCTGCCCGCCCCCAGCCGGTCCGGTCCGCCGGCTGGTCGGCAGTTTTTCGCGTGGCTGCCGCAGCTCTGGTGGCCGCATCGCTGGTGGCCTGCGGTGCAACGATGTCGGGAACCGCGCAACCCGATCCGGCAGCATTGGCCTCGGCCGCGGTGGGACAGGTTCCGACGGATCTACCGACCGGTCCCGGCCAAATCCCGACCGAAGAGGGCGATAGTCCGGCCGGGCCGGACGCCACCGACGTACCGGCCGAGCCCGAGGTCACCGAAGCACCGGCCGATCCCGACGCCACCGAAGCACCGGCCGAGCCGGACGTCACCGAGATCCCGGACGATCCGACCGACTTCGGCGATATTCCTGGCTTCGGCGAACTGCCGGCAGACTGGCCGGCCGATGTGGTGCTGCCGGAGGGTGCGGTGGTGAGTTTTGGCTTCTCCGACGAAACCGGTAAGACCGTGCTGTTTAGCGTTCCCGGGGTCTCCGTTCCCGATCTCGGTGCCTACTTCGAATCCAGCCTCCCGGCAGCGGGTTACGCGGCCGGCCAAACCGGCGAGTTCGGCGGCCTCTACTCCGGCACTTACACCAAAGACGGGGTGGACGTCACGGTCGGAATCATAGATTTGGACGGTGACGTCACCGGCACGATCACCATCACCAATTCCTGATCGTTACAGCAAGAAGCGGGCTCCGAGACATTGTCCGAGCCCGCTTCTGCGTTGTTGATCAGGTGGGGATGAGTGCCGCCTTGCCTGCTTTGCCCTTGTCCATCAGGTCGTAGGCCTCGGCGGCGCCGTCCAGACCAAACTGGTGGCTGACAACAACTTCTGGGTGCAATTTCCAGATCGGCAGCCGCTCCAGCAGTTCGGCCATGCGGCCAACGGAGGATACCCAGGATCCGACCAGGGTGATCTGCTTGTGGATCACCTCATGGCTGACGTCAAAGGTGATGTCGTTACCTTCGCCGACGAAGCCCATTCGACCCCATCGGGCCAGCGAGGTCAGGCCAACCCGACGGCCGGCGGGATGGCCGGAACAGTCGATGGCAACGGTCGGCTTGCCGTTGAGCCTGCCAGCCAGATCCTCCGGGCTGACGATCTCATCGATCGCACCCAATTCCAGAGCCAACGCAGCGCGGGATTCCGACGGATCGGTGCCATAGATCGGGGTGGCACCAAGCTTTTTGGCCAATAGACCGGCCGCAATCCCCACCGGGCCAAGACCGGTGACAACAACGGTGTCGTTGCCGTTGACGCCCAGTCGGCACAGTGCTTCGTAGGCGGTGGAGAAGCCACAGGCAACACAGGCGCCGTCGACGTAGGAAAGATAGTCCGGCAACCTGAGGCAGGTCACTTCTTCGGCCAACAGGTACTCGCCGTGCCCGCCGTCGCGTTGCCATCCGTAGGCACTACGGGCGCTTGAGGTGCAGCTGATGAAATAGCCGCGCAGACATTCGGAACACTGACCGCAACCCGTGATGTGGTACACCGCAACACGATCACCCACTGCGAGTCGTTTGGTCCCGGGGCCGAGCGCCACCACCTGACCCGACGGTTCATGGCCGGCGATCACATCGTTGTAGCCCTCGGGTCCGGAGCCCAGATGTTCGCGGTAGATCGCCCGGACGTCGCTTCCGCAGATGGTGGACGCCTTCATCGCCAGCAGAACCTGACCCGGGCCGGGCTTGGGTACCGGGATATCCGATCGTAGAAGGGTTTTGCTGCCCCCCGGCAGGTAAACCCCGCGCATGACCTCAGGAATGGCAGCGGACCTCATGACAGATTTGTCCCTTCGATGGACGGTGGGAATGACTCGGGATCAGGCTACCGTCAACGGCCCACAATGCTCAGACAATGACGCACACGTCCGCACAGGTAAACAAACATGTCTTGACAGGAAT
>JBBSRY010000222.1:0-5031 GCA_038242595.1 Mycobacteriales bacterium | reverse complement strand
GTGGAACCCCAGGCCGTTCTGGATCATGTGGTGGTCGCGGCCGACGGCCAACCCCAGGCAATGCGGTTGGCCACCGAAGAAGAGATCGCGGCCGATGAAAAGGCCAACCGTCTGGTCCAGACTTTGGAGCCCGGACGTTGGCTGGCCTTCCGGCCGGTGGACCCGTTCGGCACCGATGCCGAATTGTCGATCGAGTTTGCCGAGGGCACCCCGTCAGCCGAGGGACCCGTGCGGACCCCGGCAGCGGTAACCTTCACCGGGCGTACCTACGCTGCCCTGAAGATCACCGACTCATCGTGCGCCTACTCCGATTGCTCTCCGGGCAACCCGTTGCAACTGGCATTCAGCAATGAGCTGGATCCGGCTCTCTTCGACCCTGCATCAGTCTCGGTCACCCCGGAACTGCCCGGCTCCTCGGTATACGTCACCGGCAATACGTTGCTGATCAACGGCCCCACCCAGGCCGGCACCGAATACGAGGTCGCGGTCGCGGCATCACTGACCGATGTGTTCGGTCAACAACTGGGTACCGATGATTCGCGCTCAATCTCCATCGGCGCCGAAGGTCCCCGCCTCGACGGGTTCTCCGAGCCACTGACCACACTGGATCCGCTTGCCACCAATCCTTCTCTGACCGTGAACTCGGTGAATCGAGTTCAGTTTCGCGAGCGGGTGTTCGCCGTTGCGGTGTCGGATTGGCAGCAGTATCTCAACTTCTACCTGCAGGTTCAGAGCGGAGACCCAGCAGCTGAACTGCAGGTCCCCGACTGGCCGGTACTGATCGACCAGACTGTCGATATCGCTCAAACCCCCGATCACATTGTTCAGACCAGTGTGGACCTCTCCGAAGCGTTGTCAGGTCAACCGGGTCACCTGGTTGTGTTGATCGAACCGACTGCGGCAGAAAACTTTTCCGCCGACGACCAGTGGCGAAACCGTCCCACCGTGACCTGGGCGCAGTCGACCACCATCGGTCTTGACGCACTGAATGACGCGTCGAGTCTGCGGGTCTGGGCAACCGACCTGCGCGATGGGACGCCACTGTCCGAGGTGGCAATCTCGGCCCTCGGGTCGGCGGCAATGTCGACGACAGATGCGGACGGGGTATCGATGCTGCCACTGACCTCGGCCACCATCTCGGCATTGATCGCCACCAGTGGTGATCAAACAGCGTTGCTGGCCCCCGGCTGGTACGGATCCGGTTGGACGGCGCGCTCGACCGAGGATGCGGTCCGCTGGTTGGTCAACGACGACCGGCAAACCTACCGGCCGGGGGAGACAGTTTCAATCAAGGGTTGGGTGCGCACACAAGGTAGCGAAGTGGGAGCGCAACTGGCGCCGGTCCAGTCCGGCTCCACCGTTGAGTGGTCTGCTATCGACGGCCAGGGTGTCGAGATTGCCACCGGCAGCATCGATCTGGGTAAGCTCGGTGGGTTTGATTTCACCTTCGATCTTCCGGACGGATCCTCGCTGGGCACCGGATCAATCTCATTTAGCCTATCCGGGAACGAAAACTCCTGGTATCAGCACTCTTTCCAGGTCGCGGACTTCCGCCGACCAGACTTCGAGGTCACCGCACGGACCGACAGTCCAGGCCCGTACGTGGTGAATACACCTCTCACGCTGGCGGCCGATGTCAATTATTACGCAGGTGGTCCGCTGGCCGCAGCGCCGGTGGAATGGCAGGTGCAAACTGCACTGGCGACGTACTCGCCGCCCGGCCGGGAGGATTTCACCTTCGGGATCTGGACGCCGTGGTGGCTTCGCGATTCGGGAAGCTACGGCTACGCCGGGGACATCGGATATCGGAACTGCTGTGGGGACGAGCGCGCCACGGTTGAAAAGTTTTCCGGTGTCACCGATGCCAACGGGAGCAACTATCTGCAGGTTGAAGTTGGCGACTTGGGGGCTGAGTTTGCCGGGCTCCCGGTCACTGTCACCTCGCAAGCGGCGGCGACTGACGTGAACCGCCAGAGCCTGGCCGGCACTACGGCGGTGCTCGTTCATCCCGGTGAGCTCTACGTCGGACTGAAAAGTGAGGCCACCTTCGTCCGCCAGGGAGCCCCATTGATCGTGGCCGCTGTTGTCACCGATATCGATGGCGGCGCTGTCACCGGCCGACCCGTGGAAGTTCGCGCCGCCCTGGTGACCAGCACCTGGGTCAATGGAGAACTGGTGGAAACCGAAGCAGATCCGCAGATCTGCCCGGTAACCTCCGGGCCCGACGGGATGGACTGCACCTTCAATCCAGAGGCCGGCGGGGCGTACCGGATCACCGCAACCGTGTTGGATGATGACGGCCGGGCCAGCCGGACCGAACTCACCCGCTGGGTCAGTGGAATCGACGCAACGCCGTCCAGGACAGTCGCTCAGGAAACCCTGACGCTGGTACCGAACAAAGAGGAGTACGTCGCCGGCGATACCGCGGAGATTCTCGTGCAATCCCCGATCGCGCAGGGCACCGGCCTGGTCACTCTCCTGCGTGGCAGTATCGTGTCGACCAAGCGTTTTACGGTGACAGATGGCGCAGCGATCCTGCAGATCCCGCTGACAGAAACAGATCTGCCAGGCCTGCAACTCTCCGTGGAGGTGGTCGGTGCAACACCGCGGACCGCCCCTGATGGTAGCCAGACACCGGACGGGCAGGAACGGCCCGCGTTTGCCACCGGCGCCGTGGATCTGACGATGTCGACCCGGTCTCGTGAGCTGGTGGTGACGGCTGTACCCGCGCAGGATTTCCTGGAACCGGCCAGTACGACTCAAGTCCTGGTCACCGTTAAAGACCAGGGGGGGAAACCGGTGCCGGACAGCGAGTTCGAGATTGTGGTGGTCGATGAGGCAATACTGGCGTTGAGCGATTATCAGCTGCCCGACCCGCTGGAAATCTTCTACGGCCAACTGCCCGGCAATCTGAATGCCTTGTACGGACGTAGCAACATCATGCTCGGCGATATTGTCGACCAGGCCCCGGCCGATGGTGCGCCGGCAACGGCGGAATCTGCTGCCGCTGCGCCAGCAGCTCCGGGCACCGCTGATGAATCTACCCAAGGCGAGGCCGCCGACACCGCCAGCGGCTCAGCCTCGGCTCGGGAGCCCACCGGTGCGCCTATTGCGGTGCGTGACAATTTTGCTGCACTGGTCACCTTCCAACCCGATGTGGTCACCGACGCAGCCGGGCAGGCCAGTGTCGATCTCACTCTGCCGGACAGCCTCACCCGCTACCGCGTGATGGTGGTTGCTGTCGCCGGTACCGATAGATTCGGCACCGCGCAAGCCAATATCACTGCTCAGCTGCCGCTTTCGGTTCGGCCGTCGGCGCCGCGTTTCCTGAATTTTGGCGACACCCTCGAGTTGCCGGTACTGGTGCTGAATCAGAGTGATTCGCAGATGGTGGTCGACGTGGTGTTGCAGACCCGGAATCTCACCGCCACCGGAGCCCCGGGGCAGCGGGTCACCGTGCCGGCAAATGATCGGGTGGAGGTGCGCTTCGCGGTGTCGGCCGATTTGGCCGGCCGGGCCGGCTTCCGGGTGGCCGCCGCGAGCGCTGAGGAGGCCGACGCAGCGGTGATCACATTACCGGTCTATACACCGGCCACCAGCGAATCCTTCGCCACCTACGGGATAGTCGATGGACCATCGACGATCACTCAACCGGTGACGTCTCCGACCCAGGTCATTGCCCAGTTCGGCGGGCTGACCATCAGCACGTCGTCGACGGCATTGCAGGAATTGACTGACGCGGTGCTCTATCTGGACGGCTACCGGTACGAGAGCTCCGACGGGCTGGCCGCCCAGATTCTGGCCATCGCCGCACTCGGGGAAGTGCTGGATGCCTTCGCAGTCCCAGGTGCGTTGTCGCCGGCGGAACTCATAGCCGGCATGGTCAGCAAGATCGAGAAGCTGGTCGCCCTGCAGAACGAGGATGGCGGCTTTGCCTACTGGCGACGCGGCGATACCTCGGCGGCGTTCAATTCCATTCAGGCCACCCAGGCATTGATCCTCGCGGCCGGTAAGGGATTTGCGGTTCCGGCGGATGCACTGGATCGGGCACGAGTGTTTCTGCAGAACATCGAGTCTCAAATTCCGCCGGAGGTTGACCAGGAAGTCAGGGACACCCTCAAGGCCTACGCGTTGAATGTGCTGGCAGCCGGTGGGAATCGCGACGCCGCTGCTGCTGAAACACTTTTTGATTCTCGGGGAGATCAACTGAATCTGGACGCTCTGGCCTGGCTCTGGCCGGTGGTAGGGGATCGCGCGATCGTGGCGCAGATTACCCAGCGAGTGAACAATGCAGCGGTCGATACGGCCGGCGCCGTCACGTTCACCAATGCGGAAACTGACAGTGCCTACCTGACACTGCAGTCCGATCCGAGAACCGATGCGCTGATTCTTGATTCGCTGATAGCGGTGGCTCCGGAAAGTGACCTGATTCCCAAAATTGTCACCGGTCTGATGGCAAACCGGGTGCAGGGGAGATGGGCAACGGCGCAAGAGAACTCATTCTCGTTGCTGGCGCTGAAACATTATTTCGACGAATTCGAAACCGCGGCTCCGAATTTTACGTCACGAGTGTGGTTTGGTGCCCAGTTTGCCGGCGAGCAGCCGTACGTCGGCTATTCCACGGATCGAACCGCGGTCAACATTCCGACCGCGGAGTTGACCGCAGCGGGGGACACCTCGGTGACTCTCAGCAATGACGGTACCGGGCGGTTATATTACCGGATCGGTCTACAGACGGCCCCGGCGAATCTACAGCTCGACCCATTGGACCGAGGCTTTGTGGTGTCGCGTACCTACGAGCCGGTCGACGATTCGGCCGACGTCAGCCAAGACTCTGACGGCACCTGGCACGTCAAAGCCGGGGCTACAGTGCGAGTACGGGTGTCGCTGGTCGCGGAAAGTGCGCGTACCCAGGTGGCGCTGATCGACCCGATCCCGGCCGGGTTGGAAATCCTCAATGCAGAACTGGCCACCACCCCACAGGATCTGGCCGGCGAAGACCTGGACGGCAAAGACTCGGCAGCAACAGGT
>JBBSRY010000221.1:0-5057 GCA_038242595.1 Mycobacteriales bacterium | reverse complement strand
TTTGATCAGCGGCCTGGCCGCCGCGGTCAAGGGCCTTCGCCCGGATATCAAGGTCATTGGCGTGCAGGCCGAGAAGGCGGCGGCCTGGCCCTCGTCACTGGCCGCCGGTCATCCGGTCCGGCTCACTCAGATGTCCACGCTGGCCGATGGCATCGCCGTCGGCGAACCCACCGCACTGACCTTCAAGCATGTCAGTGAATTGGTGGACGAAATTGTCACGGTCAGCGAGGATCACCTGAGTCAGGCGATGCTGCTGTGTCTGGAACGGGCCAAACTGGTCGTTGAACCGGCCGGTGTCGCCGCGATTGCGGCCATCATGGCCGAGCCGGAGCGATTCAAACCGCCAGTGGTGGCGGTGTTGTCAGGTGGCAATATCGATCCGCTGTTGCTTCTGCACGTCGCACAACACGGACTGGTGGCGGCGGGTCGGTTCCTGACCCTGCAGATTGACATTCCGGATCGTCCCGGGTCGCTGGCCAGATTGGTGGCATTGGTCGGCGAACGGGGCGCCAATGTGGTCGATGTTTTCCATTCCCGACAGGGGTCGACTCTCGCGTTGGGCGATGTGGAGGTCAACCTGCGGCTGGAGTGCCGCGGTGCGAGCCATGCCGAAGAATTGATCGAAGCGGTGACGGCAGCGGGCTTCAGCATTCGCAACCGCACCTGAAATTCTGCTGGCCCGTCAGCGTTACGCCGCCGCAGTCAGAGTCCAAGAACTCGGCAGCGCGGTCCGGGAATGGCTGACGGAAATGACGAAGCCCGGACGAGAATCTCGTCCGGGCTTCGTGCGGCTTCGGCCAGAGTTGGATCAGGTGGAGAAGGGATGCGTCTCGACGATGAGGACCTTCTGGGTCTTACCGTTCGGCAGGGTGTACTCGCGGGTCTCGCCGGTGCTGGCACCGAGAATTGCCTGACCCAATGGTGACTGCGGGGAGTAGACCTGCAGATCGCCGTGGGACCCTTCTTCGCGGGATCCGACCATGAAGGTGTCGGTGTCGGATTTGTCCCCGCCATAGGCGATGGTGACGACCATGCCCTGCTCGACGATGCCGTCGTCGGCCGGCGCCAGGCCCACCTTGGCATCGCGCATCAGTTCTTGGAGCTGACGAATGCGATTCTCCTGTTTGGCCTGCTCATCGCGGGCCGCGTGATAGCCGCCGTTCTCCTTGAGGTCACCCTCTTCGCGTCGATCATTGATCTCGGCTGCAATGATGGGCCGCTCGGCGACGAGCCCATCAAGCTCCGCCTTCAACCGGTCGTAAGCCTCCTGGGTCAGCCAGGTGATAACGGTTCCGTTCATCGCACACTCCTTTGCGCACATACGCGATCAACCCCGCGCCAAAATGACGAGGGGCGTTTGGGTATGACTACCTGCCCGAAGGTGAGTAGGCACACCGATTGATGAAAACACCAGCGCGCCCAAGACTCACGGGCACTGAATTACTACAGGCAACATCACTACAAATAGATGACGGCCCCTCGTACGGGGCCGTATGTCTCTCAAGAGGGTAACACGAGGGGTCCGACAGTGGCCCCGAAATAGTGCGGTCGGGTCGGGGTTACCGCTGCTCAGAGGGCTTCTCGGGCCTCGATGGCGGAGCTTGCTGAGGCGTGTGCCGACCCGGCCGAGCCCGGCCGACCCCGGCCGACCCCGGCCGACTGACCTTCCGATCGGTTCCGCCGAATCGTTGAAAGCGGTGCTGCCGGCCCGAGGTTGGCTCTGGGCGGAATCGGTAATGCGTGGATGGCGGGGCGAAGGGGGCAGAATGAATGCAGCAGCTATGTGTGTTTTCGGGTCTGGAAGTCAGAGCAGTTGAAACGAGTAGGAAGTTGTTGTCCTTTGAGCGATCGGAACGCAAGCGCCGCCGCGGCGCCCCTGCGCCTCATGGCAGTTCACGCCCATCCGGACGATGAGTCCAGCAAGGGCGCGGCCACCCTGGCCAAGTACTCGGCCGACGGGGTAGGAGTGATGGTAGTTTCCTGCACCGGTGGTGAACGGGGAGATTTACTCAACCCGCGCTTCAAGGACCTGCACCTGGATCTGGTCGATATCGCCGCGCTGCGCCGCGAGGAGATGGCCACCGCGGCCGCCATTCTCGGTGTGGCCCACGAGTGGCTGGGCTACGAGGATTCCGGTTACCACGAGGGTGACCCGGCGTTGTGGGATCTCCCGGAGAACTCGTTCGCGCATCGGGATCCGGAGGAGGAAATCGAGGCGCTGGTCAAAATCGTCCGCAGATTCCGTCCTCAGGTGATGACGACCTACGACGAGACGGGCGGTTATCCGCACCCTGACCACATTCGCTGCCACGTGGTGTCGATGGGCGCCTTCGAGGCGGCCGGCGATCCGGATCGTTTCCCCGATGCCGGCGAACCTTGGCAGGTCGCGAAGTTGTATTACAACGTTGGGTTCTCGATGAAACGGATGATCGCGATCAACGATGCGGTCGTCGCCAGTGGGGTTGAGTCGCCGTATCTGGATTGGATCAAGCGTTTTACCGAAAACCCACGCCCGGATCCGTACGAACGGGCAACCAGCCATATTGATGTCGGCGACTATTTCCAGCAACGCGATGACGCGCTGAAGGCCCACGCCACCCAGATCGATCCGGACGCGCACTGGTTCGCTGTCCCGCACGAGCTGGAAATGTCCGTCTGGCGCAACGATGACTACGAGCTGGCCCGATCGCATATTGAAATCAGCGCCCCGGAGGACGATCTCTTCGCCGGGATAAGGGAGCAGGTAACGCCATGACCGGTATCGCCGGCACTGTGAGCTGGTTGCGGACCGAAGCGCAGATCTTTCTGGCTGCGACGCAGCCGGGTGATTACGACCCGGTTTCCACCAAGGGACCCGAGTGGGGCAAAGCAGCGCCGGTGGCGTTGTTGATGATCCTGCTGATGGCGATTGCCTTGTTCTTCTTGATCAAGTCAATGGGTAAGCAACTCAAGAAGATTCCGCCCCATTTCGATCCGCCAGCCGATGAGACCGCTTCCGCTCCAGTGGACAAAACTGCTGGATCGGAGCAGAAGCGTCCCGATCTGAAGAGGTCTGCAGCGCCGCCCAAATAATTCGGACCGGGGTGGCGCGCTACCGTGGCGGCATGTCCAATCGTCTTGCCGGATCCACCTCGCCCTACCTCGCGCAGCATGCTGAGAACCCGGTCCACTGGTGGCCGTGGAGTACCGAGGCCTTCGCCGAGGCGAGCGCGAGAGACGTGCCGGTCCTGCTCTCCGTCGGTTACTCAGCTTGCCACTGGTGCCACGTGATGGCCCATGAATCGTTCGAGAATCAGGCGATTGCCGACCTGATGAACAGTGGTTACGTCTGCATCAAGGTGGATCGCGAGGAACGCCCTGATATCGATGCGGTGTACATGGCCGCAACTCAGTCCTTGACCGGCCAGGGCGGCTGGCCGATGACAGTCTTCCTGACCCCGGATGGGAAGCCGTTCTATGCCGGAACCTATTTCCCGCCAACCCCCCGCAGTGGCCTGCCGTCGTTCCCGCAGTTGTTGACCGCGATCAGTTCCACCTGGTCCGACAAGCGGGAGTCGGTGCTGCAGGCGGCCGGTTCTATCTCGGCTGATCTGGAACGGGTGAATCAAGCGCTGCCCAGTGGCGCCATTTCCGAGGCCTTACTGGAGCGGGCAACGAGCACACTGCTTCATCAGCTTGATCCTCGAAGCGGTGGATTCAGCGGGGCGCCGAAATTCCCGCCGGCCATGCCGGTCGAATTTCTGCTCCGCCAATATGAGCAAACCGGCAACCCCGATCTATTAACCACCGCAGAGGTGACCTTGGATGCGATGTCCCGCGGCGGTATCTACGATCAGTTGGCCGGCGGCTTTGCCCGCTATAGCGTTGACGCCGATTGGGTGGTGCCACATTTCGAAAAGATGTTGTACGACAACGCTTTGCTGCTCCGGGTCTACGCCCACCACCATCGGCTGACCGGTTCCCCGTCGTCGGCCAGGGTCTGCGCCGAGACGGTGCAGTTCCTGATCGCCGAATTACGCACCGCAGATGCTGCGTTTGCCTCCGCCTTGGACGCCGATACCGACGGGGTCGAAGGTTTGACAGCGGTGTGGACACCCGCCCAACTCACTGACGTGCTGGGGGAGTCCGATGGTCGGTGGGCGGCGGATCTGCTGGAAGTCACCCCGGTTGGAACCTTCGAGGACGGCGCGTCGGTTTTGCAATTGCTGACTGATCCGGATGATCCGGCCAGATGGCGCCGAATCCGGGCGGTGCTGGCCGAATCCAGGGCCGGGCGGCCGCAGCCGGCCAGGGACGACAAGGTCATTCTGAGTTGGAATGGCCTACTCATCGCCGCACTGGCGGAGGCCGGGACCACGCTGCGCCAACCGGACTGGATCGTCGCGGCGCAACAGGCGTTCGAGTTTCTACTGGCCACGCATCGGGTCGACGGCCGATGGCGCCGGAGTTCGCGCGACGGGGTGGTCGGCGAAGCATCGGGCGTGCTCAGCGACCACGCTGATCTGGCCGATGGTTTGCTCGCACTGTTCCAGGCCACCGGTGCGCAGAGCTACCTGGATCAGGCCGGCGAGCTACTCGAGATCGTGTTGCGGCACTTCGATGATGGTGCCGGCGGTTTCTACGACACCGCTGATGATGCAGAGATTCTGGTGGTCCGACCGCGAGATCCGACTGATGGCGCGACCCCGTCCGGTGCCTCTGCGTGTGCTGACGCCTTGCTGACCTATAGCGCGCTAACTGGAAAGTCCCAGTATCGCCAAGCAGCCGAACAGGCCGTTGCGGGTGCATCGCTGCTGATGGAGCGGCAGCCGCGAGCGGCCGGGCGCTGGCTCGGGACCACCAGGTCGATGCTCGACGGTCCGATCCAGGTCGCCGTGGTGGGACCAGCCGGACCGGGGCGAGCGGAGCTGCTGGCAACGGCGCGGATCTTCGCTCCCGCTGGAACTGTGTTTGACCACGGCGAAGCCGGTTCCGACCGGGCACTGCTGGCCGATCGGACGGCGTTACAGGGTGAACCCACCGCCTACGTGTGTCACGGCTTTGTCTGCGACCGGCCG
>JBBSRY010000220.1:0-5059 GCA_038242595.1 Mycobacteriales bacterium | reverse complement strand
GCTGGCTGGCGGTGAACAGCACCAACGCCCACAGGCCGGGAAGGTGTTCGAATCGGTTTGTGATTTCCCCTCGTGGCCCTCGATTCCGATTCATGTGTTGATCGGCCGTGACGATCGATTCTTCCCGGCGGATTTCCAACAACGGGTAGCGTTCGAGCGCCTGGGATTGGCGGCCAATTTCATTCCGGGCGGCCATTTGGCCGCGCTCGCCCATCCGACCGTTCTCGCCGACACCCTGATCACCATTGCCAACCAGGCCATCAACGCAACCGCTGACGAACTCGAAGCTGCCGCCGAACCCACTACTGCTACCGGATCTCCCGAGGAGTCCTGAAATGCCGACCTCCCCTCATCACATCGTTTTCGGCGGGCACAGCCCACAGGTCGACCCACAAGCCTGGGTGGCGGCCACCGCAACCTTGATTGGCCGGGTATCGATCGGGCCCCGGTCCAGTGTTTTCTATTCGTCCGTTCTGCGCGCCGATACCAGCAGTATTTCGATCGGAAGCGGCACGAACCTACAGGATGGCGTGGTGGTGCACGCGGATGCGGAGTTTCCCACGGCTGTGGGCGACAACGTGACCGTCGGCCATCGTGCGGTGCTGCACGGCTGCACCTTGGAGGACGGCTGTTTGATCGGGATGAGCGCGACGGTGCTCAACGGGGCGGTGATCGGCCACGGTTCACTGGTGGCCGCCGGTGCTGTGGTGCTGGAGGGCACGGTGATTCCACCGAACTCTTTGGTGGCCGGCGTACCGGGCAAGGTCCGTCGCGAGGTCACCGAGGCCGAGTCCGAGCGGATCCGCGCCGGCAACGCGCACTACATCGAGCTGGGCGCCGCGCACGCGACGGCCGGTGGCTGAAACAGGCCGGCATCTGCTATTGCCGATCAGCCAGTAGCCGTCGGGCAATACCGCTGGCCCGGGCGGCCGGTTTCGCCAATGCGGCCCGAATCGCCTCCGCGGTCCCGATGATCTCCACCCCGTATTGGGCTCGAGTGATCCCGGTGTACAACAACTCTCGGGTCAGCAGTGGCGAATTCAGCGGTGGCAGGACCAGCGTGACCCGGCCGAATTGACTGCCCTGGCTACGGTGCACCGTCATCGCAAACGCCGTCTGCACCCCCTGCAGGCGGGACGGGCGGTAGCTGAGTCCAGCACCAAAAGAAGCTGCCGGCAGTCCGTCTGCGCCGCGCACCACCACCCCGGTGTCCCCGTTGAACAGACCCAGCGAATAGTCGTTCTCGGTCACCAACAGTTGCCGTCCGAGGTACCAGGGATCCCACGGGGTTGGCATGCCGGCGGCGATCAACCCGCGTTCGATCTGCTGATTCCATTGCTGCACCCCGACAGGTCCACTGCGATGTCCGCAGAGCACGCGGTGTTCGCTCATCAGGTGCCGAGCCTCGGTATCCGCGCCGGCCGCTGCTGCCCGGTAGACCAACATTGCTGCATCCGAGGCAGAAGCGCTTGCCCGTAAGGAGATCTCCGATGACTCACCACTGAGTAGGTCTATCGCACGGTCGGCATCGCTGTCCCGGACGGCCGCCGCCAGATCGGCAATCTCACCGTGAAAACGGTGATTGTGATTCAACCGCACCACCTCTGCCGCATGCTTGCCCCGCCGGGCCCCGTCGATGAGGTCGGCAAACGCGGCGCCGGCCTCGACAGCGGACAGTTGATCCGGATCTCCGACCAGGATCAATCGGGTCTGATCGGAAATTGCCTCGACCAGTCTGGCCAACAGGGATAACGACACCATCGACGTCTCATCGATCACCACCACATCGAAGGGCAACTGTTGTCTGCGATGGTGACGAAATCGAGAGTTGTTGTCCGGTAACGGTCCCAGTAGACGATGGATGGTGGTTGCCGTCAGTGGACCACCCGCTCCGCCCGGCAATGCTCCGAGCCGTTGCTGATCGCGCACCGGCAGGGTGATAAGTTCCGCCGACATCGCCTGGGTGAGCCGCGCGGCCGCCTTTCCGGTTGGGGCGGCCAGTGCGATCCGCAGCGCCGGCCCGGGTTGGTCGGTAAGCATTGCGAGCATCTTGGCAATCGTCACCGTCTTCCCGGTTCCAGGTCCACCGGTCAGGAACATCGTCCAGCTTCCGGCGGCAACCTGCGCCGCGAGTCGTTGACCATCGGGGATTTTCCGCTCCCCCGGGAACAGTCGTCGGTCAGATTCGGCCAGGCGCTCCGACGACAGGGACGGGGCCGTCAGATTCCAACGTCGCATGAGGTCATCGGTCAGGTCGGCTTCCTGTTGCCGATAGCGATTCAGGTACAGCCTGCCGTGATCCCATTGCAGCGGGCAGCTTCCAGAACCAGCCAGCCCGGTGAGCAACTTCGCTTCATCAACACCCGGCTGCCCGGTGAGCCGGCTGTGCACCACCGCCGGCAGCCAGATTTCCGGATCCGGCCACGGCAACTGCGGGTTGATCAGCGACTGATCGGCCAGGTCGATGCACACCGAACCGAGGCGGGCGGCCCGAACCGTCAGCGCCGCCGCCAACAGCACGCTCTGTTCGGTCTCAGCGCCCAGCCGGCCGATCGTGCGAGCCACCTGGACGTCTGCCGAACTCAACACCTCGGCGGCCTGGAAGACGGTCAGCAGATCGGCAGCCGGGCCGGTGCTGCCGGCCGGCTGATCAACTGCCGGCGGCCTCGTCATCCTCGCCCCCGATCAAGTAGATCGGATACTTCGACCACCAGCTCGGCGGGCGGTTGCCAGCTGAAGACACCACAGGGCCCACCGTTCTCGGTCGGCGTTGCCGGTCCGCACATCCCGCGGACGAACAGGTACAGCAAACCACCCAGATGCTCACCCGGCTGATACGCCGGTTGCCGCCACCGTAAAAAGCGGTGCAGCGCAACGCTGTACAGCAGCGACTGCAACGGGTAATCCGATGACGCCATCGCCTGCGCCAGGCGGGAGGATCGATAATCCCAGGCCGATAACCCGTCGGCAGCTTCTGGCTCCAACCAGTTGGTTTTGTAGTCGACAATCAGATACCGCGGCCCCGGCAATCGCAAGACCGCATCCAGTGAACCGGTCAGATAGCCGCGCAGCGACCGTGAACCCAACTCCGCGTCCCCCAGTCTTGTCCCGTAGCCACCCAACGGATCCGACTCCCCCAGATGCCGATTCCACAGCGGCGCCAGATCTCCGAGTGTCAGTTCACCCTGTGGTCGCTCCCCCCCGGTCAGTGGCATCTCAAAGGTCAACTCGGCCAACCGATCCGAAGTGCTGATCTGGGCCAGGGTGATATCCGATGCCAGCGGACCCAATGAGGTCGAGTAGACCGGCAGCAACGCCAGCACCAAGTCTTCGGCACTGACCCCGATCGGGAACCGGCGTAACTGTTCGACGCAGTGGATCAACAATTCTGCGGCCAGATCACCGGCGCAGTCGGTGGCCAGCGGATCAACATGCTCGAAAACGGCATGGACCAGGGTGCCGAAAGCTGTTCCCTTGGGCAGGTTTTGCATCGGGGATGCCAAATTCGGCGCCGTTACCACCGGATCTTTTGCTACCTGAGTGGGTACGCAATCCCCAGTCCGGCGTTGATCGGTGCGGTTATTCCAGGAACCGGCGGCGAGTTGTTCATCATCGCTGATCCCGATCTCCGGTTCCGACTGCAACAAGGGGCGCGATATGTGGCTCCCGGATGCGGTCAAGGCCGAGTAGGAGGTGCGGCGCCACAGCACATCGATCTCCCGGGTGAATTCACGCAGCGACAGCTCGGGCGCCGCCCGAACCGAAACGGCAGTGGGCGAATGTGACTGTGTCACAGCGGCTTCGATGGTCGGACCACCGCGATCAGCCCAGCGTGCCAGTTCGATCGCGGCCGCGTCATCACTGGGTACCTGACACAGATCAGGGATGGCACCACTGCCGGCGCGGCGACCGAAAAGCAAGCGGTGCAACGCAGATGCCCGAGTGTTGGTGGTCGGCGCCCACCAGGTGACAATCTGTGATTGAGCCCGGGTCAGTCCCACGTAGAGCAATCGCAGTGACTCGCCGGCCAACTCTGCGGCCGCCGTCGATTCCCGGTTCTGCCGTTGTTGCCGATCCGCCGCATCGGCGCCGCCAACATCAAGGGTGCGCTGACCGACTTCGTCGTGGTACAGCAGGATATCGGCCGGGGCGACCCAGCGGTCAAAAGCAAACGGCAGATAGACCACCGGATATTGCAAACCCTTACTCGCGTGCAGGGTGACCACCTGAACGGCTGCCTTGTCGCTGTCCAACCGTCGGATGCGTTCTGGGCTGTGATCGCGTTCGGCATCTGCTCGTCGATGACGGATCCAGTTCAGCAGGGCGGGTAACCCCAGATCTGATTTCACCATGGTGGCATGCAGATCCTGACCGATATGGCGTAGATCGGTCAGTAGCCGTTCACCACCGGTTCTGGCCAACAGTCGTGGCCCCAATTGATGCTCGTTGCTGATCAACTCCAACAAAGCGGCGATGCCGCTGACGGTCAGGACACTGGCCCACCGGTGCATCAAGGCAGTCAACCTGTCGGTGAGATCAGAATCGGCCAGCAGGTCCGGATCGCCCAGTTCCGAAGCGTCCAAACCCAGGAAATCGGTCAGGGCGGCAGCGCGAACCCTGGGCACCGAGTGTGGTTGTTCCAACGCTTCGAGAAGAATTAACCAGTCATCGGCAGCAGCGGTGGCGTAGACACTGCCGCCACCGGCGATAACCACCGGAATACCCTGGTCGGCAAGATGTTCCTGGATCAGGGCAGCCTGTTTGTGGGTGGCGACCAACACGGCAATATCGCCGGGGGCGATGGGCCGACCGGCGAATTGCGCTGCTGAACCCAACAACACGGCAATATCAGCGGTGAGATCGGTTGCCACAAAGTTGCGGGCCCGGCCCACCGCAATGGCACGGGACTTGCTGACCCCCAGTTGATCTCGACGCACCACCCGGAGTCGCAGCGGCGACGGGTGCGGTGCGCCCTGTAGACGGCTTTACCGATTGGCCGCGACCACCGGCCTGGCAACAATGTCCGGGTCGCCCAGTTCGGCTCCGTCCAGAGTGGCTT
>JBBSRY010000219.1:0-5074 GCA_038242595.1 Mycobacteriales bacterium | reverse complement strand
TTCCCTGAGTGCGAGTCTGCCAGGTGTTATCCCTGAGTACGGACCTGCCACGTGATCCGGCAGCTGGGATAATGGGTCGCGGCTGACACAACGGCAGAATGACAGGGGCGTGACCATGGGTTTGTTCGATTCACTGCGATCAAAGCGCACAAGGAAAAGCAATGCGGGGCAGGTCGATCCTGGCGCGCAGCCGTCGGCACCGGTCGATGTCGACTGGTTCAAACCACGCACCGACGGCATCTATGTGGGCGCTGCCACCGAGTCGTTGCCCTATCTGCGCGTCAGCGTCAACGGCCGGGTTCAGGAGACCTGGTCCGACCAGGGGACCGCTGCCGCACGCGCGGTCTTGGCGGTCAAAAGCGACCACCGCGCCGAAGGTGAGTTCAGTCGCGGCGGTCTGATGTCGGTGGTGCGGCGCTTTGAGCGTCCCGTCGTCTACGCCGTCCAGGACTCCGGCTTTGTCGCGGCGGAAAATGGGCTCTTCGAGAGCTTCACCGCTCGCTGTACGAACACCAACACCCGCGAGACAACAATCATCAGTTTCAACTTCAGTCCTGACGGCGGCTGACCTGTTGCCGTCGTCACCGGATCATCACCGGCGCGGCCCGGGGGCACGGACATCGGGACGGGACGACAAGTCCGCGCAGCAACGAATCAGAGCCATCTTCATCCTGATTTTTGGGGTGACACTGGCTGGTCTTGGGCTATTTGTGGCGCCGTGGGGGTTGATCGCGGATACAGCGGTGACTGGCCTCGACGTCAGTCGGGCCGTATCCGACACCGCCGCGCGCTCGTCCCAGATACCCGGTGTGACCAGCTTCTATATCGGCACTCTGATGCTCTTCCTTCCGTTCGTGCTGGCAGCGTTGACCGCTGCGTTGGCATTCGTTCCCAGTCGAGTGCAGGTGCTCAGATGGTCATTGGCCGGTGTCTGTGTTAGCTGCGCCCTGTGGCACGCGTTGGCGGTGCGGGATGCTTTTGCCGGTTCGGCCGGGTATGGATCCTGGATGGTCGGAGCCGGCTACCTGGTCCTGGGTTATGTCGCGGTGGTGGGGGCGCGGGCCACTGCGGTTGTTGAAGGGGTGAATCCATCGGGCTGATCGGCTGATGAACGAAATCGCCGTCGGGTGAACCGTGTTGCGAAACCCGGCAGCCCGTCGTCGGGGGCCAGCGAAACGGCCAGAGTGGTGAATGTAACGTTCCGATGCGTGACCGACTGTGGCTGGTGATTTCACCGGCATACTACTGGCGGTCCAGTACCGCAGGCGGTTGGGAAACTGAGCGTCGGTCAAGGGGGATATGGACGTGACACCCGCGGACCCGGAGGATTTCAGGACCGGACCCAGTGGGGAACCCGGCGGGGAAACCCGTCCGGTCGCCGCTGGGGAGGAAGCTACCGCTGGATTATCGGCCGGGACCAGATTTCGCATTCTTGGTGCGCTGGAGGTGTGGCGGGACGGGTCCAGACGAACTCTGGGTGGTCAGCGTCAGGAGCGGGTGCTGGCAACGTTGTTATTGCATCCCGGCCAATCGGTGCCACTGACCAGATTGGTCGAGGCGGTATGGGGACCGGAACCGCCGGCGACGGCCCGACATCAGGTCCGCAAGATCATGGGGGAGCTTAGACACCTTCTTGGCTCAGATCTCATCGTCACCGATGGCGCCGGTTATCGCATTGACCTGTTACCCAAACAGTTGGATCTGTTGGAATTTCAGGCTCATCTCAAAGCCGCTCGTGACGGTCCGGACCCACCCGGCCATCTACGGGAAGCCCTTCGTCTGTGGCGTGGTCCCGCGTTGAGCGGGGTTGACGGACCGGTGATCGCTGCCGCCGCGCTGATGCTGAACGAGAGCCGGGTCGATGCCCTGGAACGACTGGCCGATATTTCGCTGACCACTGACGAGGCCGCGGCGCTCCTCCCCGATCTGCAGAATCTTCTTGGGGACCATCCGCTGCGGGAAACCCTTCGGGGACGGCTGATGACAGCGCTGTACCGGTGCGGCCGTCAGTCCGAGGCGCTAGCGGTATTCCAAGAGGGCAGGCACCTCCTGCGAGATGAGCTTGGTGTGGACCCGAGTCCACGATTGGCCAGGTTGCACGAGCAATTGCTCCGCAATGATCCGAGCCTGCTGGCCGATCCACCCCTGCGCGCAGATCGACCAGAGGTGGACGCACACGGCGACCCGATGGGCCAGGCGCCGTTGGCAGTTGCCACCCTGCCTTACGACATTTCCGATTTCACCGGGCGTCGGATCGAAATGTCCGCGCTCTTAACCATCGTGCCGGAAGCTGCCCAGCAGGCACTGACCATCGTCACCATCGATGGGATGGCCGGAGTGGGGAAGTCGGCGCTGGCCATTCACGCGGCGCATCGACTGGCCAAACGGTTTCCGGACGGTCAGCTTTTCATCGATCTGCACGGTTTCACCGCCGGCAGATCGCCGGTGGAACCGGTGGAAGCCGGTGCGATGGGCAAGTTGACGACGTCCAGCAAGCAGACCGATGATCAGTTGGCGACCATTACGGCCAAATCGTTGGCGATCATTGGAGATGAGGAAATGCCGGCTTTTCTCAGCAATGCCAAACGGCTCAATGACACCATTCCCGGGTGTGGACTGAAGCCGATCACCGGCGCCGGCCACCTGGTGCTGATCGAAGAACCCGCCCAAGTAGCCCCCATCCTGGACGAACACCTACGCTAGCCGTCGCTGATCGAGCTGCTGTTGCCGAGCCGCTGTCGATCGCGTGCAGTCGAGCCGCAGTCGAGATCCCCCAAAGCCAATGCCCCGATCCGGTTTCATACGGGTCGGGGCATTGTTCTTTCTGTCATTGTTCTTTCTGTTTTTGTTCTGCCTCGTGCTTTCGTCTCCAACAGTGACTGCTGTGGGCTGTGTTTAGCACCCCAGCCACCCCAGCCACCCCGGTCGACGCCTTCCCGCACCGCCTGCTGCTTCGTTCACCACTCATTTCCGGGGATCGAGCCGAAAAATGGTGAGGGAAACGTGGGGTCATGGGGAAGCGGATTAACCGGCGAGCCGCTCCGGCTCCCGGCGGGCTCCCATGAACAG
Source organism: Mycobacteriales bacterium (assembly GCA_038242595.1). Lineage (GTDB taxonomy): Bacteria > Actinomycetota > Actinomycetes > Mycobacteriales > Nakamurellaceae > Nakamurella. The sequence goes on along the minus strand of JBBSRY010000219.1, from coordinate 2,005 downwards.
GGAAGTCTTGGCATCGAACAACAATCGACGAGCGCCACGCAGCAACGACATCGCGTAGGCCGTATTCCAGTAGCCCACCCGGTCGGCGTTTGCCGTCAGTTGCCCGGAAATAACGGGGGCCTCAGGATCGTAGGGCCAATCCGGCACCGCGCCGCTCTCAATCAGCAGACCCAGTGCTTTCGAAGACACTGCAAACATTCCGCGCAAAGCGCTCTTGGCGGACCCGGAACGCCAGATGGTGCCGCCCACCACGTCCAAACTGCGTACCCCCAACATGTCGCCGAGCCCGGGTGTTCCCACCAAACCAAAACGCGCCACCAGCTTCTCAGCGCACTCGACCAATAACGCACGATGCACCGTGGCGTCGTTGAGCACCAGGTACATCATCGTCTGGTAGTGCAGTTCCTCCAGCACGGACTTATCGGCGCCCAGGATGGAATCGATCAGGGGCATATCGAGCATTTCGTAATGGGTCAACGAATCTCGGTGATTTTGCTGGACTCTGGTCAGATCCGGACATGACCCGAGGCCGGCATCGATCTCGTCCATCACCGCGTCCACCATGTCGACGATGCGGACTCCGGAGATGGCCGAGAGATAGTGCAGCGTGCAACGCATTGCCGATTTGGCGAATACCGCGGTGGCGGCGGCATGTTGCATGCCACGGCGCCATTCCTCGAAGGTGACCCGAGCGCGGCCGACCACCACCTGTGCTTTCAACGACGGGTCGCTGATATCGCATGGCATGTGAGCGGTGACCATCTCGTGGGCGGCGGCGAATGTCGGGTTGGCGTACTCGGTGTTGTTGAGCACCAGCAGTGGATACACCACCGGACAGCCGCCGGATTTCAATACCTGCTCCACTCCGGAGAGATGAGTGGCCAAGGGCTCCCCCGGCAGACCCCAGATCAGGTCGGTGTAGGTCGGGATGCCTCGCTCCCGAAACTCGCGTTGCAACGTTCCATACCGGTCCTTCTTGATATTGGACCTGTTTGCCAACTTCAACGTGTGTTCATCAAAAGACTGGGCGGACAAAGTGATTGCCCCGGCCAGCTCATGCTCGTGCAGCACCGAGGCGATCTCGACGACTTTGGAGTTGCTGTTCTTGGCCCAGTTGGTCATAAAGATGACCCGCTTGTCGTACTTCAGGCACAGCTGCACGAAGAGTTTGGCGATTTCGAGGTCGCGCCCGAGGATGCCGAAGTTGGCGTCTGCCACAAACAAGCTGGAACCGTCCCTGGCAATACGCACGATGCGTTCGAGTTCGGCGGTGATCCGCTCGATGGAGAACTGCCGGACCTTGGACTTGGTGGCCCCGCCCCAGAAGCAGAACGAACAGGAATACGGACAGCCGCGGTTGGTTTCGTAGATGATCAGTCGGGTGTGGCTCAGTTCGTCATCGCCGTAGACGCCCTCGGTGAGCAGCGGAGAGGCCAGTTCCTCCAGGTCGACGATCCGGTTGGCGTCAGCAGTGGTTGTTACCTCGCCGTTTTGCCAGAAGCTGATGCCGTCGATCTGGGCCAGTGACCCTTCACCGAGCAGCAGCACCCGGCACACATCGCGGAACCTCAATTCGCCCTCGCCGTGCACCAGTACTTCGGTAAACGGAGCTTCGACGAACAACACCGCCTGCTGGTTGGTGACGTCGTTCCCGCCGAAGACGATGTGACACGACGGCCAACGCTCCTTGACCCGGCGGGCCAATTCGATCGACTGCGGACGGTTCCAGAAGTAGATGGTAATAGCCAGCATGTCCGGGCAAACCATCAAATCCAACAAGCCTACGATCGCATTTTCCACCAGATCCGGATGCGTGCTCAGGACATGTTTGTGCACGTCAACGATATCGACAAGATCTGGGTCGGTGACCAGCGCCGCATGCAGGTAGCCCAGGATTGCGCTGTAGTTGTGCTCCTCCAGCATGGTCATTTCCACCATGTGGATTTCACGCGTTTGCACCGAATTGAGCTGCACAGATCTCCCCGATCGTCGGTGATGCCAACCT